>JAGAKC010000043.1 GCA_017848155.1 Oscillospiraceae bacterium
CCCATGACCATGCCTTTAAAGCAGCTTAAGGCATTTTCAAGAGTATATGTTCCCCGTGGTGAGAGCGTACACGTAGAGCTTTCCTTTAAAGTGGATGAGCTTGCCGTATGGAACGGAAATATACGTGATTTTGATGTCTTTACAGGGGATTATGAGATAATGGTCGGTGGTTCCTCTGTGGATATACGCCGCACCATTGATATTCATGTTGTCGGTACAGAGTATGACGGTCTTGATCTGAATAATATGATCCCTGCGGTTGATGGTACTCATTATCGTGGTGTTGAATTTATTGCGGATGATGACCTTGAAGAATATGTTCTTATCCATGACTGGCAGAGCTATCTTGATTTTGAAGGAGTCGTCCTCAGGTCTTATCATGCTCTGGAGCTTGTTGCATCGAATCCCGGTGCGCCTGCAAAGCTCACCTTTACGTTGGTGGACACGGGCACAGTGGTCGCTGAGTGCGAGATACCATCCACAGGCAGTCTTACAAATTTCAAGCAATTCTCGTCAAGTATCGGTCAGCTTTCTTCACATGGAAGGCTGCGTATCACGGCATCGGGAATGATTTCACTGAAATACTTTAAATTTATCTGATACAGGAAAGGATAGAAATGAATAACAACGAGATCTTTCCTCACATAGATCATACTCTTCTCCGTGCGACTTCTACCGTTTCGGAGATAGACTCAATATGTAACGAGGCTTTGACTTACAATACAGCTTCGGTGTGCATACCGCCATCATATGTGGCGTATGCGCATGAAAAGTACCCAACACTTAATATCTGCACTGTTATCGGATTTCCTCTCGGTTACTCCACAACAGCTGTGAAGTGCTTTGAAGCGCAGGATGCTATAGAAAACGGAGCAAACGAGATCGACATGGTTATCGATCTGTGCTTTGTGAAAAACGGCGACTTTGCCGCCGTGGAGAGCGAGATCGCTGCTGTTAAAAAGGCATGCGGCGATAAAGTGCTCAAGGTAATAATCGAGACATGCTATCTCACTGAACAGGAAAAGACGGAGCTTTGCGGCTGTGTCACAAGGGCAGGTGCTGACTTTATCAAGACATCAACAGGCTTTGGCACTGACGGCGCAAGGATAGAGGACATCCGCCTTTTCAGGCAGCATATCGGTAAAAACGTCAGGATGAAAGCGGCAGGCGGCGTTAAGTCAAGATCCGATCTTGAGATGTTCCTCAACGAGGGCTGCGAGCGTATCGGCACAAGCTCTGCTGTCAAGCTGCTGCTGAGCGGTGAGAGCAACGGAGGTTACTGATATGGCAAAGAGAGTTTTTCTGATAGTTCTTGACAGCTTCGGCGTGGGCGAGATGCCTGATGCGGCCGATTTTGGCGATAAGGGAGCGAATACCTTCCGTTCCTGCTATGGCACGGGAAAGCTGGAGCTGCCCAATATGCAAAGGCTTGGCTTATACGATATAGAGGGTGTGGGCTTCGGAGAGAAATGTCCTGCCCCTGTGGGAAGTCGTCTGCGCCTATCGGAGCTTTCAAAGGGCAAGGACACGACAACCGGTCACTGGGAGATAGCAGGAATAGTATCTGAAAAGCCGTTTCCCACCTATCCTGACGGATTTCCCGATGATGTCATAGAGAGATTTGAGCAGGCTGTCGGAAGAAAGGTCATCTGTAACAAGCCGTATTCAGGTACAAAGGTCATTGCAGACTACGGACGGGAGCATGTTGAAACAGGTGCGCTGATCGTGTATACATCTGCTGACAGCGTTTTCCAGATAGCGGCACATGAGGCTGTCGTGCCTGTTGAGGAGCTGTACAGATACTGTGAGATAGCCCGTGAGATACTGGTGGGTGAGCATGCGGTGGGCAGAGTGATAGCACGGCCTTTCGAGGGCGAGCATCCATATACACGCACCTCCCGCAGGCATGATTTTTCACTTGTACCGCCTGTTGATACTGTGCTTGATATCCTTTCACGTAACGGAAAGGATGTTATCGGTGTCGGAAAGATATATGATATTTTTGCAGGCAAGGGACTGACGAAGGCATTCAGGGAGATAGGAAATCTGCCTGATATGGA
>JAGAKC010000044.1 GCA_017848155.1 Oscillospiraceae bacterium
GGCTTTAGCAAAAGGCTTCAGTACTGTTGAGGCTGCGGCAGAGGCGGTCGTTCGTCCGATCGTTGAATCGCACGGCTTTGTTTTGTGGGACGTGTGGTTCGTGAAAGAGGGAGCGAAATGGTATCTGCGCGTTTTCATCGACAGGGCGGAGGGTATATCCATTGATGATTGTGAATCTGTGGACGGACTTATCAATGAGGAGATCGACAAGCAGGATTTTGTTGACAGGATCGACTACCTTGAAATAGGGTCTGCCGGTCTAGAAAGACCTGTTCGCCGCCTGGCTCAGCTTTCGCTGTCTTTAGGAAAAAAGATCAGGGTCAAGACTTACAAGCTGCATGATGGTGCGCCGTCCAAGGCGTTCAGTTGTGTGCTGGACAGTTTTGACGGAGAGGTTATGACTGTATCGGGGGAGTTCGGCACTATTACGCTTGCACCTGCCGATGTATCGGGCATCAACTACGATGATTTTGACGAAAATGATTTTAAATAATGGAGGATTAACGGAAAATGGCTAAGAAAAAGGTTGCTGCAAAGGAAAATGAGATAGGCGAGTTCTTCAATGCGCTTGCAGACCTTGCGGCAGAGAAGGGTATCGAGCAGAACGTTTTTGTTGCAAAGATCGAAAGCGCTATCGAAAAGAGCCTTAAGACAAATCTTCGTATAGAAGATAAGGAAAGTGACGCTGTACAGGTACACATCGACCTTGACAAGCAGATCTTTGACGTAAGCATCCTTAAGGAGATTATCGAGGTAGTGGATACGCTTTACGATCCCGAGACCGAGATAGTTCTTGAGGAGGCAAGAAAGATCGATCCTACGCTCCAGGTGGGCGATATGGTAAGATGCCCCATCGACACACATGAATTTAAGAGGATCGCTGCAAAGAATGCGAAGGACCTTATAAAGCAGGGCTTCCGTGACGTTGAGCGTCAGCAGCTCTCCGAGATGTGGGGCATGTACGAGAACGAGGCTGTTTCTGCTCTTGTTACAAGAGTCGAGCCAAAGACAGGACATGCGACCATCGAGATCAATAAGAATGAAACTCTTCTTATGAGAAACGATCAGATCCCCGGCGAAACACTGGTCGAGGGACAGGTGGTAAAGGTATATATCACAGGCGTTTCCAGAGAATATAAGGAGGGCGCAAAGAAGCAGTCGCTCAGGATAACAAGAACAGACAAGGGTCTTATCAAGCGCCTTTTCGAGCTTGAATGCCCTGAGATATACGAGGGAGTTGTCGAGATAAAGTCGATAAGCCGTGCTCCCGGTTCACGCTCCAAGATGGCAGTTATCAGTAACGACCCCAACGTTGACGCAGTCGGCGCCTGCATCGGTCCCCAGAAGAGCCGTATAAATGCGGTAACAAAGGAGATAAAGGGCGAGAAGGTAGATGTGGTACTCTATAATGAGGAGCCTGAGGAGTTCATCAAGCAGGCGCTGAAGCCTGCCGAGGTGACACAGGTCGTTATCAACGATCCGTCTGTAAGAGCCTGCAAGGCGATAGTTCCCGACAACCAGCTTTCTCTTGCTATAGGAAACAAGGGTCAGAACGCATGGCTTGCAGCGAAGCTGACAGGCTATAAGATAGACATCAAGGCTGAGAGCAAGGTAACGCCCGAGGATCTTAAAGTGATCGAGCTGCCGGAGCCTCAGACAGAAGAAGCTGCAGAGGAAACTGTACAGACCGAGGAATAAGGAGAACGACAGCTATGCATGAAAAGCATGTGCCGCTGCGCAAGTGTCTTGGCTGCGGCGAGATGATAGGCAAAAAAGGTGCTGTCAGGGTAGTACGCAGCAAGGATGGCGAGGTATCGCTCGACCTGACGGGAAAAAAGGCGGGTCGTGGTGCATATCTTTGTCGTGACAGTGAGTGTCTTGAAAAGATACGCAGCGCAAAGAAGCTTGACCGTGCACTGAAATGTCAGGTTCCCGATGAGATATACGATTCTATTGTAAAGGAGCTGAGTTCCGATCAATAAGGCACTTTCAACGATAGGACTATGCCGACGTGCAGGAAAGCTGGTCATAGGCTTTGATGCGGTCGTTCAGGAGCTTGCTTCTCCAAAGACAAAGGCGGCAGGAATAATACTTGCCTCTGACGTGTCGGCAAAAACGGAGAAGGAGATACGCTATAATGCGGAGAAATACGGCAGAGAGGTCGTTACGGCATCGTTCACGATGGACGAGGCGAAGGACGCTGTCGGAAAAAGAGTCGGAGTATTTCTGATACTTGACGCAGGTCTTTACGGCTCTGTAAAAGGTAACATATGAAAACGAACTAGTATTGGAGGATAAATACATTGGCAACAACCGGTAATAAATATCGTGTTCAGGATATTGCAAAGGATATGGGAGTTGACCGCAGCGAGATAATCGAGCTTCTCGACAAGGCTTTCGGCGGCACGACTAAGAAGGCTCAGACGGCGCTTTCCGCCGAAGAGGTGAGCTATATCCTTGCTTCTTATTCCGCAAAGCACGAGGTCAAGGATTTTAACGAATATTATCAGAAGACTGGCGCAATAAAGACAGAAAAGCCCAAGGCAGAGGAGAAGAAGCCTGCTGCGAAGAAGAAGGCTGCTGCAAAGACAGAGCAGCCTGTAAAGGAAGAAAAGCCTGTTGAAAAGCCCGCAGAAAAGGCTGAGCCTAAGGCAGAAAAGCCTGCCGAGGAGCCTAAGGCAGAGAAGAAGCCTGCTGTAAAGGCTGAGGAAAAGGCTGAGGAGAAAAAGCCTGTTGAAACTGCGAAGCCTGAGGAGAAGCCTGCTGCAAAGGCTGAGCCTAAGGCTGAAAAGCCTGCTGTTAAGCCTGCGGAGGATAAGAAGCCTCAGCAGACAGAGCGTCCCGAAAGACGTCCCGATAACCGTGACAACAGACAGGGCGGCTTTAATCGTGACAGCCGTGATAACCGCGATAACCGTGACAACCGTCAGGGTTCATTCAACCGTGATAATCGTGATAATCGTCAGGGCGGCTTCAACAAGGACAACAGGGGCGAGAAGCGCTTTGACAACCGTGATAACAGAAATGACAGGAACAGACAGAGCGCACCTGCACAGCAGCCTGCTGCAAAGCCTGCGCACAACGCACCTGCTATCGACTCTTCAAAGATAAAGGTCAACACTCCCCCTATGCAGAAGCAGAAGGGCGAGGCTGTACAGCGTGGCGAGCAGGTAACTAAGATGGTCGATACACGTGGCTCCTATGTTGAGCTTGACAAGTACAACGAGCGCTATGAGAGCATTGCGCCTGCTTCCCGTCATAACAATGACAACTACCAGCGCAAGCAGAAGATCCAGCAGAAGTCCCAGAACAAGGGCAAGGGCGGCTTCAACAAGCGTGAGACCGAAGCTCAGAAGCTGATGCGTCTGGAGCTTGAAAGAGCAAGAAAGCAGCAGCTGAAGGTACAGATACCTGATGAGATCGTTGTATCTGAGCTTGCTACACGTCTTAAGGTAACGGCTACCGAGGTCATCAAGAAGCTGTTCAATCTTGGCGTAATGGCGAACCTCAACGAAACTATCGACTTTGATACAGCATGCATCGTTGCGGAAGAGCTTGGCGCAAAGGTCGAGAAGGAAGTCGTTGTTACCATCGAGGAGCGTCTTTTCGAGGAGATGGAGGATTCCGCAGAGGATCTGAAGCCCCGTTCACCCGTAGTAGTTGTAATGGGACACGTTGA
>JAGAKC010000428.1 GCA_017848155.1 Oscillospiraceae bacterium
GCGTGTGCTGCTTGCGAGGGCGCTTTGTGCGACGAAGAAGCTGCTGCTTCTGGACGAGCCTGTTTCGGGACTTGACCCCATGGTGACGGCGGAGCTTTACAGCGTCATCTCGGGCATCAACCGCAGCGGAGTCACGGTGATAATGGTGACTCACGACATCGCCGCCGCAATGCAGTATGCGAGCCATATACTGTGCTTAAGGTCGGGAAGCTGGTTTTTCGGCACGAAAAAGGAATTCTGCGAAAGCGATGCGTCCGCTTTCCTGAAAGGCGGTGCGGACAATGGCTGATATGCTTTACGAGATATTCTCCACACCGCTGCTGGTGAGGGCGCTTGTGGTCGGTATACTTGTGTCGCTGTGTGCGGCGCTGCTGGGAGTGACGCTTGTGCTTAAGCGCTATTCCATGATAGGCGACGGTCTGTCGCATGTGGGCTTTGGTGCGCTTGCGGTGGCTACGGTGATGAATGCAGCGCCTATGGCGGTGGCGATGCCTGTGGTTATACTTGCGGCGGTGGCGCTGCTGCGGCTTTCGGGCAGCGGCAGGATTAAGGGAGATTCTGCGATAGCGCTCATCTCCACAAGTGCGCTTGCGATAGGCGTGATGGCAGTTTCCTTAAGCGACGGAATGAATGTGGACATAAACAGCTACCTTTTCGGAAGCATAGTTGCGGTCAGCGGCAGCGATGTCACGGTCAGCGTGATACTTGCTGCGGTGGTGCTTGCGGTGTTCATATTCTTCTACACGAAGATATTCGCCATCACCTTTGACGAGAGCTTTGCAAAAGCTACGGGCACCAATGCGGGCATGTACAACATGCTCATCGCACTTCTGACGGCGGTGACGATAGTTATCGGAATGCGCCTTATGGGAAGCATGCTGATATCCAGCCTCATCATATTTCCTGCACTGTGCGCAATGCGTGTTTTCAGGAGCTTTCTGTCGGTGACGGTGTGCTCTGCGGTGATATCTGTGGTGACGTTTATCTGCGGCATGCTGATATCCTACGCATTCGGAGCGCCCTGCGGCGCAAGCATCGTGTGCGTGAATATCGTGGTGTTTGCGGCTTTCTATACCGTGGGAGCAGTGCTGCGCAGGAGCAGATGAGCCTGCCCCTTGACAAGGGAGAAAAATTGTGTTATACTCTTTTTGTATATAGTGTAAAGCGCTGACGGGAAAGCAGTAGCCGTCGCCGCCCCTTTCAGAGAGCCGCCGTACGGTGCGAAGCGGCAGGGAAGCGATGTGTGAATTACCTCCCCGAGCGGCTGTGCGAAGCAGTTTCTGTGTGTAGTGCGGCACGGGTAAGCCCGTTACAGCTGTTCAAGGCGGCGAAAGCCGTAAATTGAGGTGGTCCCGCGGTAAATGTCGCCCTCTGCATTTTGCAGGGGGCGTTTTTGTTGAAAGGGGCTTATCATGGAACTTCTTGCTTTTATCTATGCATTGTTCATGCTTTTATTCGGCAGGCTCTTTGTGGTTGACGGCGGACATGACGGATATTACCGTGACAGCTTCGTAAGAGACAGATGCTCCCTTGACTTAAGCGGCGGCGAAAGACCCGAAGTGCCGCTCGTACAGCTCAGCGGAGCCGATAACTGCTCTGTTTCCGACCTGTACGGCGTACACTGGCTTCACACCGACGTGGTAGGACTTTTCGGAAGTCCCGTGGAGGTCGCTGCGGACGAGTTTGACGGCGCAGTGCTGACCTTTACCTACGACCCCGATAAGCTGCACAACATACCGCCTGAAAACCTGCTGGTGCTGTGGTACAACGAGTCCGCATCCGTCTACATAGAGATGCAGCCGCAGCTCCATGAGCCGTCAAATACGGTGTCGCTCGACATCGCAAAGGGCGGCGCATACATGCTGGTGGACAGGTACGAGTGGCTAAGCGCATGGGGCGCTGATGTGGAGGACTATGCCCACGATACCTATTTTACAGGCGACGGCTTTGCGCCTGGCTTTGGTATCGAGGTGCCGAAATCCATAAAGCTCTCGCAGTTTGCAAGCGACACCTTTGAAGCGGAGGGTATGCTGAGCTACCGTCAGTTAGGCGGCGCAGAGTATGACAGCGACCCGTATTTCAGTGCACGCTATTACTGCGGCGACGACGCATGGCAGAGGGAGTGCGACGCCATGGCGGAAACGATATACGCACCGAGGGACTACACACAGATGACGGAGCTTCCGTACACGCTGGAGGGCGGCGCACAGGCTAAGCTGTACCGCTTTGAGTATGACGAAACGTCCCGTGGCGGCAGCGCAGGCATATCGCTGATACTGCATGTGAAGATAAGCAATGACGAGTTCCTTTCGTTTTCCTACGGCATCTCCGACGTCGCAGACAGCGTGACGGAGGCGACCTGCCTTGAATATCTGAACACATTCGGGTGGACGGGCGAGCTTCCTGAGGAGGCTTACGTACCTGCAAAGGAATGGGACCCCGCACAGCATCCCGAGGTGGGACAGGAAACGGAAGTGAAGCTTCAGGAGTACGTTTACACCGCAGCAGAGCCGCATTTCACGATGCTGCTGCCCGACTGCGTTGACCCTCACGACATGGGCAGGAGCACCGATCTTGACTGGGGCGACTATATTCAGCGTGGACTGATGATCTGCAACGGCA
>JAGAKC010000045.1 GCA_017848155.1 Oscillospiraceae bacterium
GGTTCCGAAAAATAAAGCGTGTAAATGGAATTAACCCATAAAAACAAACCAATACTAACAATGCAGCCAAAGAGGGCAACGCTGAGGAGCGACACGACGCATGCTGCAAGATATACGGTGAAATCAGCGGTATAGAATATCGCTGATTTTTTCATTTTTCACCGGTATCTTCCAAGCGGATAAACCTCGGGAGTTTGAGGGTGGAACCCTCAACAGCCGTCAGGCTGCGAACCTGTCCTCAAAGAAAATTGCAAATTGAGAATACGCAAGTCCCCAATCCCTGACAGGCATTGTCCACTTCTTCGAAATCTCCACAACGCTCATGTAAATGACCTTGCGGATAGAATCGTCTGTAGGGAAAACCGCCTTGGATTTCGTGAATTTCCGCACCATCCTGTGATAGCTTTCGACTGCATTTGTTGTGTATATTATCTTCCTGATTTCCTGCGGATATTCGAAGAAAGTTGTGAGTTCAGACCAGTTCTTGTCCCACGACTTGATTATACTGGGATATTTCTTGTCCCACTTTTCGCGGAACTCCTCTTTTGCATACTCAGCATCCTCAAGATTTACTGCACCATAAATCTTTTTCAGGTCTGCACACACAGCTTTTCTGTCCTTGTAGGGCACGAATTTGCAGCTGTTCCGAATCTGATGGACAATGCAAAGCTGGTTCTTGGTTTTCGGAAAAATTGAGTTGATTGCTGTGCATAATCCTGTCAGATTATCATGACAAGCCACGAAAATGTCCGTAACACCTCGATTTTTAAGGTCAGAACAGATACTTGCATAGAAGCTTGCAGACTCATTTTCGGATATCCAGGTGCCTAGAATCTCCTTCTTTCCGTCCAAATTTATGCCCAGAACCGAGTACACGCACTTGTTGATTATTCTGTTATCCTTGCGTGAATTAAACACAATTCCATCGAAGAAAACAACAGGATAAATGCTGTCGAGAGGACGGTTCTGCCACTCGTTTACCTCAGGCAGAATTTTGTCGGTTATACGTGAAATCAAGCCCTGCGAAATTTCGGAACCATAGATTTCACGAAGGGTATCTTCGATGTCACGCTGACTCATTCCCTTTGCATACATAGCCAAAATCTTCTGCTCGATTTCATCTGTGCGTGTCTGCCTTTTTTCAATAATTTTGGGCTCAAATTCGCCGTTTCTGTCACGAGGAACAGAAATTTCGCACTCGCCGTAATCGCTGGTTATGGTCTTTTTGCCGTAGCCATTTCTACTGTTTCCGGAGTTGTTTCCTGCAACAGAATTTTTCTCATAGCCGAGATGCTCATCCATTTCTGCTTCAGGCATCTGCTCGATTGTTCCTGCGAAAAGACGCTTAAGCTTCGCCTGAATATCTCCTGTTGTCTGACAATCTGCCATCAGCAACTTTACGAGTTCCATTTCCTTTTCATTCAAACCGTGTGTTCTTGTTTTCATACTTTTTTACCTCCAAGTTTTTATTTACTTGTGGGTATTATTGCCATTTACACGGTTTGGTATTCGGACTCTCCGATGTTGTTTCAACGCAGGTTTTTACATTTTCATAATCGGGGAAGATCCTCTGAATCTCTTCAATTCTGCGTTCGATCTCTCTGTTATCGGGGTCATCGGTGAACATTATTTGTGTGTTGATGCTGCCTTGTGCCTGGATGTAGTTTATTTCCTCATCGGAATGCAGCCTTATACCATCTCCTGCCTGATTCATTCCCTGGAAGAATGCCGTGATAATATATTCCTTATCTCCGTCAACGGTCTTGATCGTAACCGTATCACCGATATTCACCTTTAATCTATTCGCTGTGATCCTTGTCATAGCGATCTCATTGGTGTTCTGAGGCGCTGTACCTGCGGTGTACTCGTACATATCCATGGTCGTGCCTGTGCCGTGATAGATGCAGACATTGCTTTCGGTTTCACCGTAAACAACAGGAAGAGTAAGTATCATTTCCTGATAGCATTTTGCAGGCATGCCGTTTTCTGCAAGAGTATTTTCCATCTCATCCAGATGCTTTACGAGGATATCATGTCCATTCTCTGTCATGGAATCCGCATAGATCTTGCTGTCGAGGTAGATGTCGCAGTCTGCCCAGCCGAATGTTGTTGAAAGACTTCCGCTGTTCATCGTGTAAACGGTATTTGAGAGAATAAGCATAAGCGACAGGCAAAGCACAAAGGTAAGTGTTATTATGCTGTATCTTCTTGGCGCGCTTACAATGTCGTTGAGTGCAAGGAACGGTGTTGTGCCGAGCTTCGAGCTGCCGAGACTCATGAGGCTCTTTTTGCGGAAGCGCTCGCCTGTCTGACCGTTTCTGATAGCGTCGATGGGAGTAAGCTTCTTGACTTTGCTCGTACATCCGTAACAGAACAGGAGAATTACTGCAATAACGACCACTGCACAGAAAATATTTACAAAAAGCGGATCGGAGTTTCCGATAATAATGGTCTGCGAGGAAACGCTCATAAGCATTTTTCCGAACGGGAAGCTGAGAAAAAGTCCAACGACCGCACCGATCGCTGAAAGCGCCGCATATTTTATAAGATAGAGTCCACGTATCCTGAAATTTCTGATACCGATCGCCTTCATAACGCCTATCTCACGGAATTCCTCAGAAAGTGTAAAGGTGATAGTGAAATGAAGTACTACAAAAGCGATCGCAATGAGTATCAGGCTAACTACAAGAAGCAGGCCCACAACTATCATATCGAATATGTATGTGAACTTCATATAGGCTCTGTCCATTGTGAGGATACTGTTATCAAGGAGCGGCTTGATCTGCGGGATAACTGCATTGACATCAGAGGAATACATGTGTACGATGTTTCCGCCGTAAAGCGTTTCTGTACCCTCGGGAGCGACAAGACTGTTGTAGTCCTCCTCGCTTATCAGATAACGTGTGAAACTCAGCTGATTTGAGCCGAAAAGCGCATCCTTGATCTTATCCTTGAAGGTAACCTCACAGCTCGCACCGTTCACTTCAATGGTGAGCTTGTCGCCTACCTTCATGCCTAGTTTATCAGCCTTGCTTTGCGTCATGTAGAACTCGCCCTGCTTTACCTCTTCAAGGATACTGCCGTCGGAAAGGAAATAATTCATGGGGATATCACTGTGAACCATATTTGTACCGCCGGATATTTTCAGATCTTCATTTTCAAAGATAATATTTTCAGGTGATAAAAAAAGCAGATCTTCGATAGTATAACGTTCAACCGCATCTGCTGAGCTTACAATTTCTTCGATATCAACAGAAAGATTTTTATTCATGGTGACTACAAGATAATCAGGCGCATCCGCCATTTCAAAATAATCATCAAGCGCCGAAGTAACGCTGATGATATTGTTGACGCTTGAGGACACGAACATCGTTGCAAGTATGATAAACACAAGCACTATTATGTTCATTGCCTTTTTTCGTTTAAGGTCTTTTTTCAGAATATTCAGATACATTTCAGTTCTCCTTTCATCGTTGTGACCTCATTGTAACATAGAAATTATTAAATAATCCTTAAATGATCTCATATATTGTACCATTTTCTTCATTACTATAATACAGTCACCTTTGTTTTCGTAAACATGAGCACGTTTGATCAAAAATCAGATCCGAAGTTTAATACCTGTATTTTCCTATCAGAACCTTTTTTGTATTCATTATCTCATTAAGAGCTTACTCAGGATCCACATTTTGCTGTAACAGCTGATAAACAACGACCCTCCCATGGCACAAGACCATAGGAGGGGCGTTATTATTCACAATTATCCTGATACAAATATCCGCCTTACTTTTTAACGGTTATTTTTATCGTTGCACTGACACCGTTATAAGCTCTGATAGTTATCGTTGCCGTGCCAGCCTTTACAGCAGTGATATTACCGTCATTGTCTACCTTAACGACAGACGGAGCGCTGCTGGTCCAGGTAAGCTCACCTGCATATCCCTTTGCCTTAGCTGACGCTACAACAGTCTGTCCGATCTTAATGGTACGGGAGGTGTAGGAGGGAGTTATCTTAGATACTGCCTTCTTTACAGTTACTTTTATAGTTGCGGTCTTGCCCTTCGAAGTAGTTACCTTGATCGTAGCCTTTCCCTTTGCCTTGGCAGTGATGAC
>JAGAKC010000429.1 GCA_017848155.1 Oscillospiraceae bacterium
ATCGCAGGTATAAGACGTACATCGTCAATAGTCGGTATCGCAGCACGTACTATCTCGCAGCCTGCTCTTTCAAGTGCGACAGCCTGTGCAGCGCTCTGCTCCACATCATGAGCAGGTACATTCAGCATGGACTGGATGTATATCCTGTCACCGCCCAGCGTAAGCCCACCAAGCTTTACCTTTTTTCGGCTCATCACACACCTCCGCCGCCTGTTATCAGACGAGAAATATCATTGAAAGTAACCACGAGCATCAGTATCATCAGCAATGCAAAGCCAATGAAATGCACCATGCCCTCCACCTCGGGCTTAAGCGGCTTGCGTCTTATCGCTTCTATCACAAGAAATAGGAAGCGGCAGCCATCAAGCGCAGGTATAGGCAGCAGATTGAACACGCCGACATTTATCGTTATCAGCGATACGATGCTGAAAAACAGCGACGGGTCTATCCCAACGCTCTTTGCAACTACATCCACCACTCCGACAGGACCTGAAAGGTCGTTTATATTATACCGACCACCTATCATATCTATCAGCGACATGATGATAAGTCTGCCTGTGGAAACAGACTCCTTGAAGCTCTCTGTCACGAGATTTATAAAGTTCTTCTCCATCGGCTCGACAGTGAAGTCGAAATACACCGAGCTTGTGCCATCCTCGTTTGCACGGGTCATCAGCTCCACATCATTCAGCGTTATCGTTTCACCGTTTCTCACTACAACGAAATCGTATATGAGATTTCCCTGCTCATTCTTCACGTCACTGCTCTGTATCTTATATACGATATCACTGGACGTGAATATAGGCAGACCGTTGATGGACTTTATCTCGTCGCCGACCTTAAGCTGCTGCATACTTACGGACTGCTCACGGAAGCCGCTGATGACAGTCGTCGGGACAGCGTCGGAGATACCAAGAGATAACATGACAACAAAATATCCGAGTATCAGATTCATTATTGCGCCTGCAAGTATCACTATCATCCTCTGCCATACAGGCTTTCGGTTGAATGCACGTGGATTATCACTTTCAGAATCCTCGCCTTCCATCGAAACAGAGCCGCCTATCGGAAGCAGACGTATAACATATGCCGTTTCCTTACCCTGCCTACGGAATATGACAGGTCCCATTCCGAGTGCAAACTCATTCACCTGTATCCCGCAAAGCTTAGCAGCTGTGAAATGACCAAGCTCATGAATGATGATGATAACACAGAATGCAAGTATCGCAATAACTATCTCCATCAATTAACCTCCAAATCTGACACGTACATAATCCTCAGCCGCCTGTTTTGTCGCCATTATATCCTCAAGCGACGGAGCAGCTATATATCCTATCTCCTCCAGCGCAGCCGTTACAGTATCGCCTATATCAAGAAAACCTATCTTATCCTGAAGGAAAAGCGCCACCGCAGCTTCATTTGCGCTGTTTATAATACAAGGCGCATTTCCGTCCATAGCTATAGCCTTACGTGCAGCTGCAAGACAGCAGAAGGTGTCCTCGTCGGCTCTGTCGAAGGTAAGCGCACCCACATCAAGCAAAGACAGACGCTTTGCAGGGCAAGGAAGCCTTTCGGGATAGGTAAGGGCAAGCTGTATCGGCAGCCTCATATCGGCTGAACCAAGCTGGGCAATCACCGCACCGTCCTCAAACTCTACCGCTGAATGGATGATGCTCTGCCTGTGTACGATCACCTCGATCTGCTCGGGCGCTGCGTTGAAAAGACGGACAGCCTCGATAAGCTCCAGACCTTTATTCATAAGTGTTGCGCTGTCGATCGTAATCTTTGCACCCATCGACCAGTTCGGATGCTTCAGCGCCTGCTCAAGTGTGACACTCTTCAGCTCATCCCTTGTTTTACCGAAGAAAGGACCGCCTGAAGCCGTCAGCAGTATACTGCTGAAGCGATTATCTCCTGCGCCAAGCAGACACTGGAATATAGCGGAATGTTCACTGTCTATGGGAAGAAGCGTAACGCCCTTTTCCCTTACACGCTCCATCACAAGGCTGCCGCCGGCAACAAGAGTTTCCTTGTTGGCAAGTGCAACATCGTTGCCTGCCTCCACCGCAGCAAGTGTTGGCTCAAGACCCACCATGCCTACGACAGAA
>JAGAKC010000430.1 GCA_017848155.1 Oscillospiraceae bacterium
AGCGGCTCACGGCTTTTTGATTTCGGAAATGAAAAGTGTGTGGGACTCACGAAGGAGATAGTCCTCGGAAACGAGAGGTTCAGCGTTGCCGTAATGCTTCCCGAAGCGCAGTATGAGAGCTTTCTTCGCAGGGGTCAGATGAATATCCTGCTGATATTTCTGATAGCGGCGCTGCTTGCTGCTGTATGCTGTATATTTATGAGCAAGAAGTATGTTTCTCCCATCCTCAAAAAGATAGAGCAGGTCAAGGCTAAGGAGGATTATGGCGAGCAGCTGCGTATACGTGAGATAGACGACCTTTTCACATTCCTTGAAGCAAAGGATGATTACTATGAGCAGCAGCTTGACGACCTCGAGAAAGCAAAGCAGTTTGCCGAGGAGGAGGCACGAAGGGCAAAGGCGGAATATGAAAAGGCTGCCGAGAAATACGAGCTTGCCAAAAGTGAGATAGACCGTCTTGCCGAAAAGCATAAGGAGGAGATAGTCCCTGAGGAATATAATTTCTTTGTGGAGAATCTCAGCATGCTTACCCCTGCCGAATACAGGATATACGAGCTGTACCTTTCGGGAAAGACAGCAAAGCAGATAGCGGAGATGCTTCATATCACCGAAAATACGCTCAAATACCACAACAAGAATATCTACAGCAAGCTTGGTATCTCCTCACGGAAGCAGCTTCTGCGTTTTGCTGCTCTGAAGCAGCACAGGGACGGTAAGGAGGACTGGACGTAAAAGGATCACAGTAAGCAGAAATACTTTTAAGCGTTAAGAAACAGGATAACTGATGAAAAACATCGGGTATCCTGTTTTTTATTCAACAATATCTAAGTAAAGTGGGAATAAATTGGAAATATTGTTATCTTGTGCTTGATATGTGTAAAGAAATATGATATAATAAAAGATAATTTCACGAAATGTCAGTATTGCAAATAACTCTGGTTGATATTGGTCGATCTGGATTAATGCGAAATCTGGCAATTCCATGGTAGATAATGGCCGTTTGTTATTGTTGACGGAGGATCAAGATGAATCTGTTGAATAAGATCATCAGTAAATATATGTACCGCACCACGGCGGCACTTGTGGTGCTGATAATCGTCGTGCTTCTGATGATACAGCTTTTTACGGAGCAGCGTCGTGCTGTTGATGACTCGTTGCGTACTCTGGAAAAGGTGGAGCAGGTCCTTACAGAGAACCAGGCTGATCTTGAGGTCATCAAGCAGGAGTATGCACAGACCTGTCTGCGTAATGCGGAGGTAGTCGCACGCATCGTTGAGAATTCACCCGAAGTCCTTAATGATGTAAATGAGCTTAAAGAGATAGCCGTATCACTGGAGATCGACGAGATACACATTTTCGATACCACGGGCAGAATATATGCCGGTACACATCCCCAGTACTATGATTTTACATTTGATTCAGGTGAGCAGATGATGTTTTTCAAGCCCATGCTTGAGGACAGATCGTTGAAGCTCGTGCAGGACATTACACCGAATACTGCAGATGATAAGCCGATGCAGTATTCTGCCGTATGGAGCGAGAACAACTCATTTATCGTGCAGGTGGGAATGGAGCCTGTCAATGCACTGAAAGCAATGGAGAAGAACGAG
>JAGAKC010000431.1 GCA_017848155.1 Oscillospiraceae bacterium
AGCTGACACGGGCGATAGGATATCTGTTTTTCGGTTGTGTGGGAGTGCTGGTCAGCGGTGCAGACGGCGGCACATGGCAGGTCTTTGCTGAGATGGCGCTGGCAGGAGCAATGTTCGTGATACTGCCAGTTGAGAAGCTGTTTACCGCAGAGTCTGAGTTTTCTGACAGCACCGTTGCGATGATGCTGAGGGAGCGTTTGTGCTTTGCGGCGGACGCTATTGCAGGCGTAAGCTCGGGACTTAATGCGGCGGCAGACACTCTTGAGCGGCGGTATTCCACCACGATAGAGCAGGTCGGAGAGGAGGCGGCAGACAGAGCTTGCCGCACCTGCCCTAACAGCATGGTGTGCTGGGGGCAGAAGTATGAGCTGTTCAAGGGTGAGTTTGAACGGCTCGTAAAGCTGATACGTGCAGGGAATGAGCTGTCGGAGCAGTCACTGTCCCCTATGGCAGCGGAGGAGTGTATAGGGAAACCGGCAGTGATACGAGCGGTAAATGCTGCGTATCAGCGGTATATTTCCGCAGCGGCAGACGAGAGGCGCATAAGAGAGCTTCGCAGGATATACATGGAGCAGCTTTCATCGGTGCACGATATCCTTGAGGACATGGGATATTCGGCAGGCCGCAGCGCAGGAAAGAACAGGACAGCTGAAAAGCGTGCGGAAAAGGTACTGGAGGAATGTGGATTAAAGGACCCGTCGGCTTTCGTATCGCTGGACAAGCGTGGACGTATACGGCTGGAGGCGTATGGCAGCGGCGGACTTCGCACGGAAAGGGAATACCTCGGCGAGCTGCTGATAACGGCGCTTGGCAGGGAGCTTGAGCTGCCCGAAGTCAGCGGCAGCGGCGGCAGGGTAAGGGTGACGACTGTGGAGCGCACACGTTTTTCGGCTGATATCGGGGCATATCAGCTGTGCAAGGGCAAGAACAGGATATGCGGCGATTGCTATGAGAGCTTCACCGACGCACAGGGTATGCTGTATATCATTCTGTCCGACGGAATGGGCAGCGGCAGCAGGGCGAGGATAGACTCGGCGCTTGCATGCTCGATGACGGCGAGGCTGCTTAAGAGCGGAATCTCTCTTGGGGCGGCGCTGGAAACGGTGAACACATCGCTGCTGGTGAAATCTGCCGACGAGAGCTTTGCGACGCTCGACATATGCAGGATAGACCTCAATACGGGTGACGGAGTGTTGTTCAAGGCAGGCGCAGCTACAACGTACATAAAGTGTGCGGACAAGCTTGTAAGAGCGTCGCTGTCATCGCCGCCTGTGGGCACGGGCGGTAGGGTCACTGTACCTGCTCAGCATTTTACTGTGGGTATAGGTGATGTGATAATCATGACAACGGACGGGGCGGTTATAGATGAAGAATGGCTGGGACGTGAATTGTCAGTGCGCACAGACCCTCAGCAGCTGTCAGAGCGCATTGCACGTGCCGCACGTTCAGCCGAAAACGGTCGGGAGGATGATATCAGTGTTATCGCAGTGGCTGTCAGCACGTGATTGACATATCTCCCTTTTCGTGGTAAAATGAATAGCGTAGCTTTGCTTAAGGGGGGAGTCGATTTGGCTCAGGATCTGCGTATAGTCAAGACCCGAAGTATAATCAAAAATGCGCTTATTGAGCTTATGGCGGAAAAGGGAGTGTCCGATATCACTATAACCGAGCTGTCGACACGTGCCCTGATAAATCGAAAGACGTTTTACCGTCACTACAGCAGCGTATCGGCTGTGGTGAGTGAGATAGAAAATGAGATATTGTCAGAATTTGCGGATACCCTGAAATCCAGCAACACCAGCTGTCTTGATGTGGTGGGAGTGGTTGCGGATATAACTGCACTTGTGGAAAGACGGAGAGAATATTTCGCAAAGATGCTTAAGCTTAATCCCGACCTTTTCAGCATGGGACGTATAAAGGCCATGCTGAGGAGGGCAGTCGAGGTGTCCCTTAAAAACAGCATGGAGCTTCACAATGAGCGCACGCTGTCCGCTATATCGCAGTTTATGGTGTCGGGTGTTCTTGCATTGTATTCGGAGTGGTTTGACAATGGCTGCAGCGGAAGCCTTGACCATGTGACGGATATAGCAAAGAGATTTATTACCGATGGTCTGAAAGGATTTGTGACAGCGTGATATAACATTGAGCAAAACCGTTTGAGTCATATACAAATAGTATAAACTGTCGCTGCATCGGCGGCAGTTTTTCTTGTACCGTAAGCTGTTCTTGGTTGATTTATGGGCTGTTATCTGCTATAATAAAAGCATCATGACAGAGAGGAGGGGTGTATTGTGCGCAATTTTTTTCACGCCGATACTTCGGTCTTTCCACGGCGGCTTAAGGCAGTGCTGATAGCTGTGCTGGTGCCGCTTGGAGCAGTGTGTATCTTCTGTGCTGCGGTGATACTGTTCAATATGCGGTCAGACGGTGATAAGAGCTTTGCAATGTTCATGGTATATGTCATATGCGGCTGCGTGGCGCTTGGAATGGTCGTGTGCTTTCTGGGCGCATATATCACGGATAAGATGATACGCAGGCATGCACGCTACACCTACCTTGACATACTTCCACGTGGAGTGGTGTACAGCCGTTATTCGGGCGAGCATTATCTCTATGGAGAACGTACAATATACCGTCGTCTGTTTTACATTCCTTTCAGGTCGATCGAGGGCATGACACGTGACCCGAAGCTGACGCCGATGTCGCTTACGATAAAGGGAGAGGTAAGGGAATATCTGCTTGCGTCGCATCAGCTGGGATATCACATCGACGGTGACGGGGAGCTGGTCTTTGACCGTCCCGAGCTTAATGAACGTCATTTTGAGCAGCGTACGGCACTTGTCATAAACGGAGATTTCGGCAGCACGAAGCAGCTGCTGCGGTCGCTGGAGCACTATCTTGACGTGTTCAGAAACACTCCCGAAAAGAAGCCGTTCAACATTGCGGATTACGTTGTGGGCAGACCGAAAAAGCCGCTAAGGACCTCGAATCCGCTGCTTGATGCACCCAGCTTTGAGCGCAAATGGTGATCTTGTATCTTCTGACCTGTGATTATTATCACAGGTCTGAGACCGTCGAAAAAGTCCCGTTGGGACAAGTTCTCCTCGTCGAAGCTATGTTGGCGGCGTCCATGCCACCTTTTGGCTTCGACCTTGCGACATACGTGTCGCAGCCGAAGCATCCGCCCTGCATGCGTAAGGAATAAGGCTGTAGCCGTTTCCAGTACACTGGTGCGGATAGTGGTTATTTTTCCGACGCACATGTCGTCGGAAAAATTAATTTTAAAAAGCCTGCTTCGCAGGCAAAAATAAAGTAGACCTGTGATTATTATCACAGGTCTTTTTTATGCTTTCATCTGCGTAACGATACTTGAAAAAAAAGCTGTGCGGTGGTATACTAAGAACAGGTATTATCTCTATTTACATACTAAGGAGAGGGCAGTATTATGGGTGAGAAATTTTACGACAACCGTGAGCTTTCGTGGCTCAAATTCAACGAGCGTGTACTGGAGGAAGCGCAGGATGTGGATACGCCGCTTTTTGAGCGGCTGCGTTTTGTGCAGATATTCTGTTCCAATCTGGATGAGTTTTTCATGATAAGGGTGGGCAGTCTTAATGACAAGCAGATGTTTGACCCGAAGGACACGGAAAACAAGACCAATATGACCGCAAAGGAGCAGCTGTCCGAGATAGCAAAGCGTGTAAAGCAGCTGCTTCCTGCGAAGGACCTTGCGTATGCGGATATCATGGGAGGTATGGCGGCATACGGTATCGAGCATATAGATATATCCAACCTCGACCCCGAGGAGGACGCTTTCCTGCGCACATATTTCACAAAGGAGATACAGCCGCTGCTCTTCACGGGCGTTGTGGACAAAAAGCACCCTGTACCTTTCCTTAAAAGCGGCGAGATATATGTGGGCGTCACATTCCGCAAAAAGGACGATGCATCGGGCAAGGCAACATTCGGGATACTGCCTGCGTCGGAGAATTTCCCAAGACTTATCTGGCTTCCCGGGACTGGCAGATTCGTGCTGTGCGAGGAGCTTATCAGCCGATATGCGGAGCTTGTATTCAAGAATTTCGAGCTTATCTCACGCTGTATCTTCCGTGTGACGAGAAATGCGGATATTGCTATGGACGAGGGACTTTACGACCACGATGTGGATTTCCGCACCGTTATGAGCGAGCTTTGCAAAAAGCGCAAGAAGCTTCAGCCTGTGCGCCTTGAATTTCAGGGCAAGCCCTCTGCGGATATCGTGGAGGTCATAGCAAAGACGCTGCGTGTAAAAGATAATTTCATCTTCCGTCAGAAAGCGCCGCTCAACATGGACTTTCTTCCTGCGCTTGAAAGACGGCTTGAAAAGCAGAGCGAGCTTTTCTTCCGTCCGCTCCAGCCGCAGCGCTCACCCATGATAGACCCGAAAAAGCCTATCATCGAGCAGATACAGCGAAAGGATATCCTGCTGACTTATCCCTATGAGAATATCAATCAGTTCATCCGTCTGCTGGATGAAGCTGCGGAGAATCCTGATGTGGTGTCTATAAAGATCACTCTTTATCGTGTGGCGAGGGACAGCAAGATAATCAATGCGCTTATCCGTGCGGCAGAAAACGGCAAGGACGTGCTGGCGCTCGTTGAGCTTCGTGCACGCTTTGACGAGGAGAACAATATAGGCTGGTCAAAGCAGCTTGAGGAAGCAGGCGTAAATGTAATTTACGGTCTTGAGGAGCTTAAGGTACACTCCAAGCTGCTGCTCATCACCATGCGAAGCGGCAACAATGTAAGCTACATCACTCAGGTTGGTACGGGAAACTATAACGAGCGCACATCCAGGCTGTATACGGACATGACGCTCATGACCGCAGACCGTGATTTCGGAGCTGACGCATCGGTGGTGTTCAATGCGCTGACGGTCGGCAATACCGTGGAGAGCACGAATAAGCTGCTGGTGGCTCCCAAGGGACTCAAGAGCCGTATCGTGGAGCTTATCGACAACGAGATAACCTACGGAAAGAATGGCTATATCGGAATAAAGATGAACTCCCTTACCGACAAGGATATCATCAGAAAGCTCGCCGAGGCAAGCCGTGCAGGAGTCAGGACAGAGCTTGTGGTGCGTGGAATATGCTGCCTTGTGGCGGGAGTAGAGGGGGATACCGAAAACATACGGGTCATCTCTATCGTTGGACGTTTTCTGGAGCACAGCCGTATCTATATCTTCGGAAAAGGCGAGCGCAGACGTGTGTATATCTCCAGTGCCGACTTCATGACCCGAAACACCGAGCGCCGTGTTGAGGTCGCTGCGCCCATACTTGACAACAGTCTTGCGGACAGCATCGTTGAGAGCTTTGAAGTGATGCTGCGTGATAATGTGAAGGCACGTGAGCAGGGCGACGACGGAAAATACCACCATGTGATAAGAAAAGACGGCGAGGAGGCGCTGAACTCTCAGCTGTATTTCTATGACAGAGCCTATAAAGCGGCAGAGGCTGCTGCGGAGGATACCGTGGTGGTTCGTCCGAAACGGGTAAAGGTCAAGATAAGAAAGGTAAAAAGATGATGGAGGTTAAGGACTTCACGCCTGTTAAAGCATTTGATTATTACGGAAAAGCTCCGATATGGGGCGAAACAGTGGGAATAGGAGTGGACTGCGGCGATACCTCGCTTGAAGCAATGCTTCCTAAGATAAACGATCTGATAGCTTTTCTTGACGGTAGCAAGGAAAAAGTTGTTTCTGCGCTTGTAGAGAAGAATTATCTCAGTTATGGCGAGTACTGGACCAGTGAAGCAGAGGGCAGTAGACATAGTGAGGATAAATGGCACTGCTATATTATGGAGGACGGAACTGAGGTCTGTTTTCCGCTGACCGAGCAGAGCTTTTATGATTCGCTCCATTTCGACGGAATAATAATTTGCTTGGATAGCAGAAGGAATGATATTACCGCTATTGTATACCTTGTCTGTAAGCCGGATTATTTTGACCATCACTGCATAAGGCTGGCTGTGAACAGCACAGGAAGTATCGAGGTCAAAGATCCCGAAAGCAGGAGTCAAAGAAGCTATATTTTTGAAAACGAAGCAAACCTGACAAGGGATTTCAATGCGATATACCATAGACACGTAAAAAAAGGCTTCGGCAATATAAAATTCCCCGATCCCGCTGAGCAGCCGCTGTCGCACTGGACTTATTCCGATATGAAGCGCGAATACAAGCTTTCGGTAGAGCTGTTCAAAGAAAAAGGCTACTCCGACGAGGAATGCTGCAGCACCGCCTATCGCTGTATATCAATGAACGCCTTTCATTCTCGCAAAACGCTGACCGAACAGGTGATGGCTCGTACAGTTGAGGCTGTATATCGGATAGAGAATGGCTTGTCTACAAACACCAAATGGTACAAAGATGTATATATCGATCGATTTGTCAATGAGTACCGCAACGCTCCCGTCAAGGGTTTTACACAGCCTGAGCAGGACAAAGCCGAATTTGAGCGGGACATTGACTTTGTCATAAGCAAAATAGAAGCCATGCCGATCGAAGAACAGATATCTCGATCGCGATATGACTCCGCAAAAGCAGTGCACGACATAGAGTATAAAGGACTCGATTTAAACTATTCGGCTTTTGAAAAATTTCGCACATATAAAGACCCCGACCCTGTGCTGCGTATACAAAAGTTGAGGGAGCTGTTGTCCCCTGCCGCATTTGCTCTTATCACAGAATATGATTTCGGCAAAACAGATATTGAGCAGTTTGAACGGTATATTCTGACTCCGCTCGGATTGCAAATGACAGAGCCGCTCAGACGGTTTCTGGAGCTGTATGACGGAACAGTGTTTGCGTATCACACGCATCGTTTCAACGAAATAGACTGTAAATACTCACACCAAAACTTCGATGGTTTCTCCGTTGAAGCCTATGATTATGCAGCGATCGGAAAAGACGGAAAATACTATATTCGTGCAATGCATATTCATTATGCAGGAGATTGCAGTATTTATGTAGGCAGCGACGGGAAAATATACGAAGAGTATGCTGATGTTCTGCTGCCCATAGCCGACAGCATGGAGGAATTTCTGGAGCAGCACGCATATCAAAAGGTACTGGCGGATGGTTTTCTTGCGCGAAGGGTCGAACTGGACAATAGATACCTCATTCCCGAGATAAGAGTATCGTCAATGTAGCGTCAGCAGAGGAGGATATTATGGAAATAAAGGATTTTACAGCATCGGATGTATTCGACTATGAGGGAAAGGCAGCCATATGGGGCGAGTCGGTCGACATTGGTGTAGACTGCGACGGAAGCTCGCTCGAAGCCATGCTGCCACGTATAAATGCACTTGTTGGATTTCTTGATGAAAACAAGGATAAGGTGGTAAAGGCTCTTGTGGAGGACGGTTTTCTTGAAACCGCAGAGGACTGGGCAAGCAGCGCCGAGGAAGCCGAGGAAAGCACCGAGGAGCGTGAATGCTATATAATGGAGGACGGAACAAAGGTGTATTTCCCTATAACCGAGGAGGACTTCGCCGCTTCGCTTCATTTCAACGGAATTACGGTGTATTACGACCCCGAAAAGGACGATATTTCCGCAGATGTTTTCCTCGACTGCAAGCCTGATTATTTCGCATATCACAGCATTGAGATATTCGTTGACGGCAGCGGAGATATCACGGTAAACGGTCTTGCAGGATAAGTGTTTCGGCATAATGTACAATACTAAAAATTTTCCCGTATCTCACCATGTGAAATACGGGAAATTTCGTTTTACTACTTGACAAATCAGGATTTCTCTGGTATAATAGCAATGTTGCTGTAAAGTATTTTTACTTAACACCCACAGAAAAGGCGGTATTATGGAGCGCACCTTTGATTTTGTGATATTGCTGGATATCTACGGCGAGCTGCTGTCAAACGGGCAGAGAGAGGCGCTGGATATGCGGTACAATGCGGACCTTTCCCTTTCCGAGATAGCGGAGGAGATGGGCGGCGTTACACGGCAGAGCGTGCTGTATTCCATAAAAAAAGGCGAGCAGCGCCTGCTGGAGCTTGAGGAGAAGCTTGGTTTTGCCGAAAGGCTGAACACGCTTTCTGCGGAGCTTGACAGGGCGGAAACTCTGCTTTCGGATATCGCTTCGGAATACAGCGACAAAAGATTTGACGAAGTCAGAGAGCTGCTCTCGGCTGTAAAGCGAGGGCTTTGATACAGAAAGAGGTGAAGGGACATGGCTTTTGAGGGACTTTCGGGAAAGCTCAACAGTGTATTCAGCAAGCTGAAGGGACACGGTAAGCTGAACGAAAAGGACATCAAGGAGGCGATGCGTGAGGTGCGCATGGCACTGCTTGACGCAGACGTAAACTACAAGGTCGCAAAGGATTTCGTAGCAAAGGTCAGCGAAAAGGCTGTCGGCGAAAAGGTCATGGAGAGCCTTACACCTGCCCAGCAGGTGATCGATATAGTTCATCAGGAGCTTATCACGCTGATGGGAAATACGACGGCAAAGCTGGACTTTCCGTCAAAACCGCCATGCGTTATCATGATGTGCGGTCTGCAGGGTGCAGGTAAGACGACGCACTGCGCAAAGCTTGCAAAGCACCTGATATCGCAGAACAGACGTCCGCTGCTGGTTGCGTGTGACGTATATCGTCCCGCTGCTATTGATCAGCTGAAGATCGTCGGCGAAAAGGCTGGGGCGCATGTATTCGAGATGGGTCAGATCGATCCCGTCAGGATCGCAAAAGAGGGTATCAGACATGCAAAGGACAACGGATTTGACGTTGTTATCCTGGATACCGCAGGTCGTCTGCATATCGATGAAGCGCTGATGGCAGAGCTTCAGAATATCAAGGCTGAAACAAATCCGAATGAGATCCTGCTGGTAGTCGATTCCATGACAGGTCAGGATGCAGTAAACGTTGCTGAAACCTTTAACAATACGCTGGATATCACAGGTGTCATTCTTACAAAGCTTGATGGTGATACAAGAGGCGGTGCGGCGCTGACCGTACTTGCGATTACAGGCAAGCCTGTAAAGTTCAACGGTATCGGCGAAAAGATAGACGATATCGAGCCTTTCCACCCCGACAGAATGGCAAGCCGTATCCTCGGTATGGGCGATGTGCTGACGCTTATCGACAAGGCAAAGACAGCCCTTGACGAAAAGACTGCCATGAAGACCATGCAGAAGATGCAGGAGAACAAGTTTGACCTTAACGACCTGTATGCACAGTTCGAGCAGATCGAAAAGATGGGCAGCATCTCCTCGCTCCTGAGGATGATACCCGGTGCAAACAAGATCGACGAAAGTCAGATCGATGAAAAGAAGATGCCACGTACAAAGGCTATCATATCTTCCATGACCAAAAAAGAGCGTGAAAAGCCCTCTATCATCGACGCCAAGCGCAAGCGCAGGATCGCTGCGGGAAGCGGCACAAAGGTCGAGGACGTAAACCAGCTGTTAAAGCAGTTTGAGGCTATGCAGAAGATGATGAAGCAGATGGGCATGACAGGCAAGGGCAAAAAGAAGATGCGCATTCCCATGAACATGATGAAGCAGCTCGGCAACATGGGCGGTCCCGGCGGATTCCCGATGTGATCATTATGATATGAGGGATATGACGGAAAAGAACGTTCATGTTTCATCTGATTATATTGTAATAAGAACCGATCTTCACCGCAGATATTCTGCGTGAAATATAATTCTATGAAAGGAGAAAAGAAAAATGGCAGTAAAGATCAGACTTAGAAGAATGGGTGCTAAGAAGGCTCCTTTCTATCGTGTAGTTGTTGCTGACTCCCGTTACCCCAGAGATGGTCGTTTCATCGAGGAGATCGGCTACTATGATCCTACAAAGGAGCCTGCTGTTGTTAAGATCGACATGGACAAGGCTAATGAGTGGATCAAGAAGGGCGCACAGCCTACTGATACCGTTAAGAGACTTATGAAGTGATTCTTGACAGGGATC
>JAGAKC010000432.1 GCA_017848155.1 Oscillospiraceae bacterium
CCCTCGTTGAGAGAGGTAATATCCATGGCAAGACCCGTCTGATGCTCCGAATGACCCGGTCTTGCGGAATAGGTCGCAGCCTTTTCCTCGCCGTCAATGCTGACCCAGTAGCTGAACGTATTTACCTGTCGCTCATACGACCTGTAGCCTGAAATTATGCTCATATCATAGCCCGACGCCTGCTTCATCCTGAGGTATGCGGAATAAGCCGAAGCATCAATACCGTTTCCAAAGCTCTCAGGCAGTGAATACTCCTTATTTACTATAAGGATGCCGCCAACATACGTCACACCGTTTTTCACAACAGGCTTCGGCGGAATTATCTTCGCCTTTACATCTCCGATGCAGCGTATATCGCTGAAATCATTTTTAACAGCGATACTTCCGTTGCCCTTTATCAGGGCACCCTGCTTCACCGTAAGAGTTCCCGACAGCTCATACGTACCTGTCGACATTATTTTGACCTTGCCGCCGACGACCGCAGACGAGCCTTTACGTGATACGATCGAACCCTTCACATAAACAGATGCGCCCTTTTCCACCACAAGTTTACCCTTTAATGTAAGCTTCACACCCTCGTTGATATAAAGAGCCGCTCCTTTTTTTACATAAAGAGTTTCATCCGACTTTATCGTCATGTTCTTTTTTAATCTTGTGGTGTCGGTTATTACATTCGGCTGCGCCACCGAAGCATGCTCCGATGTACTTTTCGCTGAAGTATCCACGGTATTTACAACTGAGTGTATCTCAGGCGAAGTA
This sequence comes from Oscillospiraceae bacterium, assembly GCA_017848155.1. Classification (GTDB taxonomy): domain Bacteria; phylum Bacillota; class Clostridia; order Oscillospirales; family Ruminococcaceae; genus CAG-115. The sequence goes on from JAGAKC010000432.1 coordinate 760, forward strand.
CCGTGCAGCTCATAATACTCCTGTGCAGGAACGGCAGAGGACAGACAGAAAACACATATACCTGCCATAAGCGCCGCAGAGCCTGCTATCTTGATCATTCTGTTCATCTATGCCCCTCCTGTCATTATTATACATATTTATAATATCATAGTACATCAAAAAAGTCAATAGGAAGCATGTGGTTTTTTTACTATACCAGTAAGCAGCCTGCCAGCACCTCGGGTGAAAGCAGCTCGTTTTCCCACACCGCATCATAGATCGCATCGAGGTTTTCATCCGAATATTCCATCTGCTTTGAAAAGAGCTTAAGCGACACTATCCTGTCCCATTCCGTAAGCTCTCCCTTTTCCAGCCATGTCAGCTCATCCAGCAGAATACAGCTCAGCACCGCAGCGCAGACAAGTCCCCCTCTGCTGACTATCTCGCCCTCAAATACACCTGAAAGGAAATGACGATATAGGAAATATACTGCGATATGCTCGTAACGCCACAGCTCCTCACACTGACGGGAAAGGAACTCTCCGAGCTTTTCCGCAAGCTGCTCCCTGTGCGATATCAGCGACGCAAGGCGCTCGTTCCAGGGTGCGCCGACACTTTCCATTTCCGAATACAGGCGAAAAAGTGCATCTATGACAGCAGACACATCTGACACATCATAGTTGTCTGCCGATATATCGTCAGGCAGGACAAGCTCCCCGTCATCTATGCGCTGCTGAATGATGCGTATAAATGCTGACATGGAAAGCAATCTGCTTCCAGGGTGCTTGCTCCTGTCCTGCAGGATATCATACAGCCTTTCTCTTGCCGCTGCGAGATAGCTTAGCAGCTCTATGGAGCAGTTGTCCTCTCCCACCTCGTCTATCTCCCCGTGAACAAAGGTGAGCTTTTCACGGCGGCTGAACATAAGGCGGCAGACCTCCTCGCAGCAAAGACCCAGACCAGCTTCCTTCGTGTCATTATACCAGCCGAAAAAGCGTGGGTGAAGCGCACATATATCGCACAGGATGTCCTCACCCTCATGGAGTATCAGCTCGCAAAGTCCATCATCACGCAGCAGTGCACAGCGCTCGCCCTCACGCATAGCAAAGGTCGGGCAGCTGCCATTATGCTGCACGGCAGCCCGTAATCTCTCTCCGAAAGCTCCGCCGACGTGCGAAAAGCGCTCCATCGCAGCTTCATCAATGTCTATCTCCCAGCCTATGCAGCAATTATCGCTGCACGACGCAGCCGTACAGACAAAATCATCATAAAACCATGGTCTGGTCAGTTTCATTAATATCCCCCGTTTCTGTTTCCGAGATACATGATATCACACAACTCACATAAAGTCAATGCCCGCCGTGACCGACGGGCATATTTTTATCACCAGAAGAAATCATCCAGACCGAAATCATAATCATCCCAGTACTGATCACCGTAGCCGTAATCATAATCATAATCGTAACCGTAGTCATCGCCATAACCGTAATCGTAGCCGTAGTCATCGCCATAACCGTAATCATCGCCATAATCGTAGCCATAGCCGTAGTCATCGCCATAACCGTAGTCATAACCGTAATCATCACCATAGCCTTGATCGTACCAGAGATCATCGCCGTAATCAAAGCCGAAGATATCCTCATAGCCGCTGTCATCAGAGCTGCTAAGCTCATCGGGGTAAAATGTCAGCGAGCCGTCTGCTTCTATAGTAAATGTAACGGACGGTGTGAAATACCAGTTTCCATAGATATCGTACAGCGTTATACTATATGAATAGTCCGCAGCAGGCAGATACTGATAGGAAAGACCTATCTCTCCCCTGACCACATACTCGTCGCCGCAGAAATAATCAGTGCTGTCGCCGTAGATATAATAGTAGACAGGCTGAATTACATCGCCATTCTGAAGCTGCACTACCTCTCTTGCCGCCATGCCTGTTTCAGGGTCTATGCCGTCCCATGCGCCGAGCACGCTCCATTTTTCCGCATTCCAGTCATACTCTATGCGCAGGTTGGTGTACTCGCCGTTAAGCAGCACAGAGCAGGTATATGTACTGTAATCATAGGTCTGGTCTACCACATCGATAGGAAGCGGCTGTCCATCATCCAGCGATATCCAGCTGCCGTCAAAGTTGTCCTTTATCAGCAGCTCGTCCCAGTTATATGTTACCTCATCGTCCGAGCCGAGGTAGATGCTGCTTCCGTCAGTATCCTCAAGGAAGAGCGAGCAGGATGCGTAATTCAGGTTTGAGATATCCGACAGGGCAACTGTATATATGCCCTCCTCGTCAAAATATACTGCGTCAACAGGAACAGTACTTGTTCCGATATTCGCAAAGGAATCGGTGTTGGTGCTGTAATCGACGTAATCGTAATCTATATCCCAGATATCATCCCAGTTTCCGAGGATATCCGTATTGTCATAGCTTCCGACATCATATCCCGTCGTACCGTATGCCGCCTTATCCACAAACGCAAGATAATATGTGCTGGGGCATATGTCGCCGAATACGGAAAGCTCCTGCGAGCCTTGCACGGACAGAGGGTAATATACAGAAAGTCCTCCTGCACCACTGTGCATGTAGCCGTTCACCTTGTACACCACCGCATCATCCAGCAGGCGCACCGTTTCAGACGCATTGGGACAGTATGACTGCACTGATTCAAGCATGCTCTTAAGGTCTACCATGTTGGTGTAGCCCTCGTTACGGTTGTTTCCGCCGAAGTTATCCGCACCTACTACCGACTTCACTATGCTGTTGAAGCTGCCGCTCTCATACATCTGCTTTGCGGTAGCGTTAAAGGACTTTACAAGCGCGTCCATCTTCGACAGGTCGACAACGGACAACGTCACCTCAGACTGCATTCCGCTGTCAGCACTGTGATCAAAATAAGAATCGCACAGCGCCTTGCCGAATGACGCTCCGTCACAATCAGGCTTTGATACAAGATAGTCTGCCAAAGCTGTGTAATTCCAGCCGCCGCCCGGCTCAGTTTCCTCGGACGCATACATGTACTTTGCATATGGTGCAAGGACATTCGCAGTTTCAAGCGTAGCCATAAGGCATGCATCAA
>JAGAKC010000433.1 GCA_017848155.1 Oscillospiraceae bacterium
ACGATTTTAAAGGCTTGTTATAGAACACCATATCAGCGTAATAGTGGGTATTGTTGATAGTAACTCTCTGTTGTGTTCCCACAAACATAAAGCCACGACCAAGTTCAAGCAGAAACTTCTCTATCTGCTCAACAAGCGCCTTTTCCAAATCGTCTTCCATAACAGGCTTATTTTCGGGAATGCCGAGGAACTCAAACACATATGGGTCTTTTATAATATCGACAGGCTCGGAAATCTCAACGCCGTTTGTCGCAAGCGCGAGCACCTGTTCCTTGTTGAAGTCCCCCTTTGAAAGCAGCAGTCGTTCATACAGCGATGTGTCAATTTGCCTTTTCAGCTCTCTAACCGACCAGTTAGAGTTGACAGCTTCCTTTTCGTAGAAGCTGCGTTTGTTTGCGTCTGAAATACTTAAAAGCTCGCAATAATGCGACCAGCTCAATTTGCCAGACACCGTCTGGCATTTTGGATAATTGAGATAGAACTGCCGCATATTCTGTAAATTTGAGCGTGAAAAACCTTTTCCAAATTCCTCGGTAAGAGTTTTTGAAAGCTGCTTTAAAGTCTTATCACCATAAGCTGCACGAACTTTATCGTTCTGCTCATAACGCACGATAATCTCTCCGATTTTCCAATATGCGACAAGCAGTTCGTTGTTCACGGCTTTGGCTACATTCTGCCGTGATGTATTAAGTATACCCTTAATCTCGCTTACAAGCGGATTGATAAGTTCGTATTCCATAAAACCTCACTTCCTTAATTAGGCACATTATCTGATATACATTCATTATACCACAAATCCGCTCAGAAATCAATTACTATATCACACTTTTTCAACCTACTTCACATCAAACATTATCTCAAAAAAGAAATAACTCTCGGATACCTCGCAAATCTGCAGAATATCCGAGAGTATTTTTGTCGAATTATCGGTCGTCCATTGTTCCGTATGGTATGTTCAACATCTGCAGGTCTGTCATAGCTCGTCCGATATTATCGGACGGTATCTCCAGCTTAAATTCGTACCATGGTTCGAGAAGTACCGATGTTGCGGAGCGAAGTCCCTGACGCACGGCACGATAGGTAGCCTGTCTGAAATCTCCGCCCTCTGTGTGCTTGAGGTGTGCTTTTCCTGCAACAAGAGTGATCTTCATATCCGTGATAGGCGAGCCTGTAAGGACACCTATATGCACCTTTTCTTCAAGATGGGTCAGTATCAGCCTTTGCCAGTTTATGTCCAGACTGTCACGCTGTAGGTCTGTATAGAATTGCAGACCTGTACCACGCTCACCGGGCTCCATAAGAAGATGTACCTCGGCATAGTGGCGCAGCGGCTCATAATGTCCCACACCCTCGACAGGTGCGGCGATAGTTTCCTTGTAGCTTATACTGCCCCTGTCAAATGTAACGTCCATTCCGTAGCGGTCTGATATCATTTTTTTGAGTATCTCAAGCTGTATCTCGCCCATTAGCTGGACATGTATCTCCTGAAGCCGTTCATTCCAGATGATGTGCAGCTGTGGCTCCTGCTCCTCCAGCTTGTGCAGCTGGGTCAGTGCTGTCTGTACATCAGTTTTTGGCGGCAGCTGCAGCTTATACGTCAGTACAGGCTCCAGCAGGGGAGAAGCGGAATTGCTTTCAGCTCCGAGTCCCTCACCTGCGTAGGTACGGGTCAGCCCTGTCACAGCGCAGATCCCGCCTGCGTCAAGCTCATCTACCGCAGTGAACTTCGTACCCGAGTAGATACGTATCTGATTTATCTTTTCCTGCCAGTCGCTGCCTTCGATGGCTGTGCGTACCTTAAGGCTGCCGCCTGTGATCTTCATGTGAGTCAGTCGGTTTCCCTGATCGTCCTGTGTGATCTTAAATACACGTGCACCGAATTCCGTCGGGTACTTCTTCGAAACAGTGTATCTGTCAAGAGCATCCAGAAGTTCATCTATTCCGTTCAGCTTAAGTGCTGAGCCGAAACAGCAGGGGAATACCTCTCTGTTGTATATTGCGGAAGATATCTGCTGATCGGTTATTTCTCCCGTTTCAAGAAAAGAGTTCATCATTTCCTCGCTGCATTCAGCCAGAAGCTCATGACGTTCATCGCTTGTGTTGCTGCTGAACTCCACAAAACGGGGCGAAAGTCTTTCCCTCAGCTCCTTAAGAAGCGATTCTTTTGATAGGAACGAAATGTCCATTTTGTTTATAAACACAAATGTGGGGATGTTATAGCGTGACAGAAGCTGCCACAGCGTTTCGGTATGGCTTTGTACGCCGTCCGTACCGCTGATGACTAGAACGGCTATATCAAGCACCTGAAGAGTGCGCTCCATTTCGGCAGAAAAGTCCACATGTCCCGGGGTGTCGAGCAGAATAAGCTCTGTGTCGTTTATCTGTGTGACAGCCTGTTTTGAAAAAATGGTGATACCACGAGCCTTTTCCATGCTGTCAGTATCAAGAAATGCGTTTCCATGGTCAACTCTTCCGAGCTTTCTTATCCTGCCCGAGCGATAGAGTATCCCCTCCGAATGAGTGGTCTTGCCCGAGTCCACATGTGCCAG
>JAGAKC010000046.1 GCA_017848155.1 Oscillospiraceae bacterium
TCGCCCTTGGGCGCCCAACCGAGAAGCAGGATATAGTTCAGGATAGCTTCCTTTAAATATCCCTTGTCGATAAGGTCCTGGAACGATGCGTCGCCGTCACGCTTTGCCAGCTTGTGCTGTGCATCCTTCATGATATGCTCAACGTGGATGTATACGGGAGGCTCCCATCCGAATGCAGAGTACAGAAGATTGTACTTCGGAGTTGAGGAAAGATACTCGTTTCCTCTTACGACATGAGTGATCCCCATCGTATGGTCATCCACAACATTTGCGAAATTGTAGGTGGGCATTCCGTCGGATTTGAGCAGCACCTGATCGTCAAGATCTGCATTCTCCACAGTAATATCACCGTAAATCTCATCATGGAATGTGGTCGTGCCCTCTGTGGGGATGCGCTGACGGATAACGCAGGGGATGCCCTCTGCACGCTTTGCAGCTGCTTCCTCGCAGGAAAGATCACGACAGCCGCAGCGATTCAGGGATGCAAGACCCAGCGGCTTCTGCTCCTCGCCGTCCTCATCCTCGTCAGATTTGTCACAGAAGCAGTAGTATGCTTCGCCCTTCTCCACCAGCTTTTCTGCATATTCCTTGAACATGCCCATGCGCTCGCTCTGGATGTAGGGGCCGTAATCGCCGCCGATATCGGGACCCTCATCCCAGTTGAGTCCGCAGGTACGGAGCGTTGAATAGATCACATCCGTAGCTCCCTCCACATAACGTCCTCGGTCTGTATCCTCTATACGCAGTATGAACGTACCGTTATGCTTTTTTGCAATAAGGTAGGTGTACAACGCTGTACGCAGATTACCGATATGCATATATCCCGTCGGAGAGGGTGCAAATCTGGTTCTTACTGTTGCCATTATATTTTGATTCCTTTCTGATTTTAGTTTCTGTTATCTCATAGCCTTTTCCTTATCAAAGGCCATCTGTGCTTTCAGCTCGTTAAGGTCTGAAAACTTTATCTCGGGACGGATGTACCGTACAAGCGACACCGAGATGCGCTGACCGTAAAGATCGCCGTCATAACCGATGATATGCGTTTCCATTACCGCATTATCTCCGTCACGGCGCTCCTTTACCGTTGGCTTTACACCGATATTCGTAACGCCCTTGTAATGACGTCCGTCCACCTCCACATAGCTTTTGTAGACGCCGAATTTCGGTATGATATTGGTCTCGGGAATGACCTGATTGATCGTGGGAAAATCAAGTGTATGACCTATCTTGTTGCCGTGGATGACAGGAAGCCTGTACCACAGCTCATATCCCAGCAGATCATTAGCCGCTTCTATATCACCGTTTCTTATCAGCTCACGGATGTGCGTGGAGCTTATCGGTATGCCATCCTTGCAGACATCCTGTACGACCTCTACCCTTATACCGTAGCGTGAGCCTATCTCCGAAAGCATTTCGGGAGTGCCGCTGCCCTTCCTGCCGAAGCGGAAGCTCCTGCCGCAGCACGCAAAGCCTGCATTGAGCCGCTTTACCAGTATCTCACTTATAAACTCCTCTGCGGTATAGCCGCACACCTCTGCAAAGTCGGGTGCATACAGGTACTCAACACCTATCTTTTCCATAAGCTCACGCTTATTCTCAAAGGATATTATATCCTCGGGATTCTGGAATTTGGGCAATGTCGTGTCGCAATTGAACGTGAACACCGCAGTTTTCAGCGACCTCTGCTCCATTGCAGCGGAGATAACTCCGATATGCCCGAGATGCAGCCCGTCAAAATATCCCAGCGCCACCGCCGTTTTTTCAGCAGGTCTACCGCCGTATGTTATATCAATCAATTTCTACCACCATTTTCAGTGATCTCTTTACTCTATAGGTATCCTCTTAACGGATTCAAGTTCGTTTTCGGCGTTTATCCTTGCGATGCCGAAAAACCTGCCGCCGCCAAAAACCGCACAGGGTCTGTCCGCAGACGGCTTCTTTGAAAGTCTGTCAGCGTCAAGGCGCACTCCGTTAAGGTACATGCGCTGCTGCACGTCGTTAAGCTCTACCCGTTCATAGCAGGAGAATACTTCCTGCGTCGGAAGCAGCCAGCTGCGCAGAGTTTCCTCGTCAGCGGACCTGACCTCCTCTATCGTATGGCACTGCGCTATGTCAAAGCCGCAGGCACGTGTCCTGCAAAGACTCGTCATAACTGCGCCTGTACCGACAGCTGCTCCGATATCGTGTATCAGCGTTCTGATATACGTTCCCGATGAGCAATCCACCTCGATAACTCCATCAGTACCGTCGAACTCTGTAAGGTCAAGACGTGACACTGTTATGGGTCTTGGCTCACGCTCTATCTCAATACCCTTTCGGGCAAGGTCGCACAGCTTCTGACCGTTTACTTTGAGTGCCGAATACATCGGAGGTATCTGCATGATGTCACCACGAAATGTATCCAGTGCCGAAAGCAGCTCGCTCTGCCGAACAGTGCTGCACTCTTTCGCCGTCAGCTTGCCCCAGATGTCCTGAGTGTCAGACGTGGATCCCAGTCTGAAGCCTGCACGATAGCTCTTGTCTGAATCGGGTATTATGTCAACAGCCTTTGTCGCACCGCCCACGAATACAGGCAAAACACCCGTTGCCATGGGGTCGAGAGTTCCGCCGTGACCTACCTTTTTCGTATGAAAGCAGCCACGCATTACAGCCACCACGTCGAACGACGTGAACTCCTGCGGCTTGTTTATACAGATTATGCCTGTCATATAAGACCTGCCTGTCTTACAGCTGCGCAGGACGCTTCCACGATCAGCCTTTCAGCCTCTTCAAAGGTCGTGCTGAACGAGCAGCCTGCCGCCCTTGCGTGACCGCCGCCGCCGAACTGCTTTGCTATCTCCGAAACATCTATCCTCTCGCTGGAGCGCAGCGACGCCTTGAAGATGCCGCCCTTCTTCTCCTTGATGGATATTCCGATGTCCACACCCTCTATCTGACGAGGAAGCGCAGCCATTGCGCCCACATCGTCGCTGTCGATATCGGGGATGCTGTCAACAACGCTCTTCATCACAGTTATGACCGCCACATGACCTTCCGCATGGAAACTGATGCCCTTCAGCACTTCCTGCTCCAGCTTCAGCCTTCCGGGAGTCTTGAGCTCGAACATTGCGTAGTTTATCGGCGCTATCTCTGCTCCGCATTCCATCAGCTTTGCAGCTATGATATGAGTCTGCGGAGTCGTATTGCTGAACTTGAAGCAGCCTGTGTCTGTCGCAACGCCTGTGTAGATGCAGTTTGCAATGGGTCTGTCTATCTCCACTCCAAGCGCAGTTATCACCTCGTACATGAGCTCCGCAGCAGCAGCGTAATTCTCACGCAGCAGCAGGCGCTCCGCATACTCGGTATTGGACACATGATGATCGATGCAAAGTGCCGCCCTGTCACCCATCTCCTTCATATCGCCAAGCAGCTTTGTATCAGCCACGTCAACGCATATGATGTTCCTTTCCTCAAACTCCTGCTCAGTTACAGCTTCACGCATATAATCAAAGCGGTGAGGTATCTCATCGGGACACACTGCCTTTGCACGCTTGCCCATCCTTTGCAGCGCTCCGCACAGCGAAAAGCCGCAGCCCAGCGTATCGCCGTCGGGACTTGCATGCATTAAAATAAGATAATCATCCTGCGATCTCAGAAACTCGACCGCTTCCTTAATCTCGATCTTCATACTCTTCCTCCTCCGATGCTTCATCGGGGTCATCAGTCTGTACGGGTTTCGGGAGCTTTGCAATTATCTCTTCGATATGAGCGGAATACTCCAGCGAGTTGTCAGGCAGGAAAATAAGCTCGGGTATCTTTCTGACCCTTATCCGCGAAGCTATGCACTTCTTGAAGTAGCCTGCCGCCGCTGTCATGCCCTCAACTGCCTTTGCGGTACGTCCCTCTCCTCCGAGGCA
>JAGAKC010000434.1 GCA_017848155.1 Oscillospiraceae bacterium
CGTCCCATCCTCATCAACAACTGGGAGGCTACATACTTCAACTTCAACACGGATAAGCTGATAGATATTGCAAAGCAGGCGTCCGCACTCGGCATAGAGATGCTGGTAATGGACGATGGCTGGTTCGGTCACAGGGACGCGGACAACAGCTCCCTCGGCGACTGGTTCGTTTATGAGAAGAAGATAAACGGCGGTCTTAAGTACCTGGTGGACGAGGTGAACAAGCTGGGCATGAAGTTCGGTATCTGGTTCGAGCCTGAAATGATCTCTCCCGACAGCGAGCTGTACAAGGCTCATCCCGACTGGGCTATTCAGATAGCAGGCATGCCCATGACCCAGAGCCGTCAGCAGTACGTTCTTGACTACAGCCGCAAGGAGGTGCGTGATCACATCTACGGCATGATGAAGAAGATACTGGACAGCGCCAATATCGAGTACATCAAGTGGGACATGAACAGGCAGCTGACCGAGGTAGGCTCGGGTGCGCTTCCTGCCGATCAGCAGCGTGAGCTGTGGCACAGGTATGTCCTCGGTGTGTACGACATCATGGACAGGCTGACGACAGACTATCCGCACATCCTGCTGGAGAACTGCTCGGGCGGCGGTGCACGCTTTGACGCAGGCATGCTGTTCTACTCTCCCCAGATATGGACATCCGACGACACCGACGCTATCGAGCGCCTTAAGATACAGCATGGTACATCCATCTGCTATCCTGCGTCTGCGATGGGTGCGCACGTGTCCGACTGCCCCAACCATACCGTGGGCAGGTCGACTCCTTTCTCCACCCGTGGCAATGTTGCGATGGTGGGAACGTTCGGTTATGAGCTGGACGTTACACGCATCCCCGAGGCTGACAGGAACGAGATCCCCGGTCAGGTGGAGCAGTTCAAGAAATTCAACCCCCTCATCCGCACAGGCGATCAGTACCGCATCGGCAACGTGTTCGAGGACAACATGTGGGATGCGTGGATGTTCGTTGCAAAGGACAAGAGCGAGGCTGTGTTCACCTTCGTTCAGGTGCTGGGTCGCCCCAACTACGGCAGCCGCAGGGTGAAGCTCAAGGGTCTTGACCCCGAAAAGAAGTACAGAAGCAGCGAAACAGGCGAGCTGCACACAGGCTCCGCCCTCATGAACTGCGGCATCAACATCAGCCTGCACGGCGATTTCTCCTCAAAGGTCATCCACTTCGTGGCCGAGTGAGTCGGATAAATGATATGAGCGCACCGGTATTTCAGTGCGCTCTTGCTTATTTCTTTTCCAGAAGTACCACCGTTTCCACATGCTCCGTAAACGGGAACATATCCACAGGCTGTATCTTCTGCACTCTGTAGCCCTTTCGGGTCAGGAAGCCGAGGTCACGGGCGAGAGTTTCGGGGTTGCAGGACACGTACACCACACGCTTCGGTGCGAGCTTCACAAGGCTCCTGAGGAAGTCGAGCGAGCAGCCTGCACGTGGAGGGTCGGTCATGACCACGTCCGCAGCCTCGCCCATCTCCGCCATCTCCACCATGAACCTGCCTGCGTCGCCGCAGAAAAAGCGGATGTTCTTTACTCCGTTTGCGGCGGCGTTGCTCTTTGCGTCCTTTACAGCGTCAGGGTTCAGCTCCACGCCTATCACCTCGCCTGCATGCTTCGACATGATAAGTCCTATCGTGCCCGTGCCGCAGTATGCGTCTATCACACGCTCCGTGCCGCTGAGGCCTGCGAACTCCACAGCCTTGTTGTACAGCACCTCTGTCTGCACGGGATTTATCTGGTAGAACGATTTCGGACTTATGCGGAACGTAAGTCCGCACAGCTTCTCCTCGATATAGCCGTCACCGTACAGCACCTCGCTCTTTGCGCCGAGTACAAGGCTCGTGCGGCGGTCGTTTATGTTGCGCACGATAGTGGTTATCTCGGGGTGGCGCTGCAAAAGCGCATTTACGAACGAACGCTGGGACGGGAAGGCTCCCCCCGAGGTCACCAGCACCACCATAACCTGACCGCTGACAAAACCGCGCTTCACCAGCACGTGCCGCAGAAAGCCCGTCATGGTCACATCGTTGAACGGCTTCATCTTGAAGCTGACC
>JAGAKC010000435.1 GCA_017848155.1 Oscillospiraceae bacterium
GAGCTGCTTGCGGTAAGGTAGTATTCACTGCTGATGACGCTGTTGCTTGGGCAGAGCGTGGTGAGAAGGTAGTTCTCGTACGTCTTGAAACATCTCCCGAGGATATCACAGGTATGAAGGCTGCTCAGGGTATCCTGACAGTACGTGGTGGTATGACATCTCACGCAGCAGTAGTTGCTCGTGGTATGGGTACATGCTGCGTATCCGGCTGCGGCGACATCAAGATGGACGAAGAGAACAAGCAGTTCACACTGGCTGGTAAGACATACCACGAGGGCGACTGCATCTCCATCGACGGTACAACAGGTAACATCTACGACGGTCTTATCCCCACAGTAGACGCTACTATCGCCGGTGAGTTCGGCAGGATCATGGCTTGGGCTGACAAGTACAGAGTTCTGAAGGTTAGAACAAACGCTGATACACCTGCTGACGCTAAGAAGGCTAGAGAGCTCGGCGCTGAGGGTATCGGTCTCTGCCGTACAGAGCACATGTTCTTCGAGGCTGACAGAATCGCTGCTTTCCGTGAGATGATCTGCTCTGATACAGTTGAGGAGCGTGAGGCTGCTCTTGCTAAGATCGAGCCCATTCAGCAGGCTGACTTCGAGGCTCTCTACGAGGCTCTTGAGGGTAACCCTGTTACTATCCGTTTCCTCGATCCTCCTCTGCACGAATTCGTTCCCACAGAAGAGGCTGACATTGCTGCTCTTGCTGCTGCACAGGGCAAGGATGTTGCTGACATCAAGGCTCTTATCGCCGGCCTGCATGAGTTCAACCCCATGATGGGTCACCGTGGATGCCGTCTTGCTGTAACATACCCTGAGATCGCTAAGATGCAGACTGCTGCTGTTATCAAGGCTGCTATCAATGTTAAGAAGGCTCATCCCGACTGGAACATCGTTCCTGAGATCATGATCCCCCTCGTTGGCGAGATCAAGGAGCTTAAGTATGTTAAGGATGTAGTTGTTAAGACTGCTGATGAGGTAATCGCTGCTGCTGGCGTTGAGCTCAAGTACGAAGTTGGTACAATGATCGAGATTCCTCGTGCTGCTCTCACAGCTGACGATATCGCTAAGGAAGCTGAGTTCTTCTGCTTCGGTACAAACGACCTGACACAGATGACATACGGCTTCTCCAGAGATGACGCTGGTAAGTTCCTGAACGCTTACTATGATGCTAAGATCTTCGAGAACGATCCTTTCGCTAAGCTCGACCAGATCGGCGTTGGTAAGCTGATGGAAACTGCTATCAAGCTCGGTAAGGCTACACGTCCTGAGCTTCACGTAGGTATCTGCGGTGAGCACGGTGGTGACCCCTCTTCTGTTGAGTTCTGCCACAAGCTCGGCCTGACTTACGTTTCCTGCTCTCCCTTCCGTGTTCCGATCGCTAGACTTGCTGCTGCACAGGCTGCACTCCGCTAATTTAGCACGGACCACCGTTTGGTGATATAGCAACAGACCGCCCCGACTCTTATGAGTTGGGGCGGTTTTTGGTATTAATATAGTTTTGTGGTCGATGTTCAGTGATTTATTTACCTGTCGACGCTTTTTTCATATACTTCCTGGCTGTTTTCAGGAGATATTTCTCCCGTGGGTGTAAATCCCAGCGCTTCCCAGAAGGGCTTTCCTGTAACAGGGTCTGCGGTAAGGTAGATTTCAGTTACATCGTTTTTCCTGAAGTGCTCTTCCATGTGGTGGAACATTATTCTGCCGCAGCCTTTTCTTCGATACTCGGGGAGAACATAGAATTCCATTATGCATCCATGACCGATCTTTTTGAATCCCTTATCATCAGGGCTGTCTATCCTTCCGTACAGGAAGCCGATAACAGATGACTGTATCCGACAGAGCTTCAGACAGACTGTATTTTCTGATTGCTTCTGTATTAATTTATCTGTCCATCTTTTAAGAATGGCGGGGTCGGTGTTTCTGTTCTGGTGCATGTCCAGCTCTTTGGCATAGGCTTGCATGAGCCTGTGAAAGATATCGTGATATTCGTCTGTAATGTCCGTGAATATGATTTGTTCCATAATGGCTCCTTATGGCTTGTACCGCTGTTATCTGTGATCTTTTTTGGATGAGGATGCAGAAATGCTGTCGTTTGAACGGTACTCCATTATGTATTCCTCGTCATTCTCGCCAACTATTCTGAAACCGACCTTCTTGTACAGGTTCACAGCGTAATTCGCTTTCTGCACAGCAAGGGAAGCCCTTGTGTAGCCTCTGTCTTTAAGCTCGTTCAGCATCGTAGTCATCAGGTCAGTACCTATTCCGAAGCCCCTGTATTCCTTATAAAGTGATATAGCAAAGGAAGGAACTCCGTCGGCGATATGACCATAATCGTTCATATCACGCACCCAGACCGCACCGACTATCTTGTTTCCGACCTCTGCCACAAAGCAGATATCGTCCTTTTCAGCGCCAAAGCCCCTGATATACAGCTGCAGCTCGGGAAGCTCGATGATCGATCTCGGCGGTGGTTCGACTCCCTCGGGTATGAAGATAGCCTCATATAGGAAATCCTCCAGGACCGATAATTCGTCCTCACGTATTTTTCTGATATTATGCTCCATCTTTACCTCCGATCATTGTGATACCGATCAGATAACAGTCCACATGTAACTCACCCTCTCTTTTTTCATAGCATCAGTATAGCATAATTTCTTCAAAAAAACAATATTGAAAAAGAAAAGCACAGCAGATTGATATGCACCTCCAAAAGTGTCTGACTTTTGGGGTGCATATCAAGTTCCGCTGTGCTGTTTTTATGAGAGGGGGATGTTTTTTTCTTCGGCTGTGCTATCGTCATTGTGGATATCGTGATCGAGAGGCGTGATGATAAACGGCTCTGCGAATTTGTATTTGTCACGCCTGTATATGTACAGGAAGCCTGCGGCGGAGAATACTACCGCACCGATCATATTCACGAACATATCCTTCATGGAATCGTTAAGTCCTATGTCAAGATATCCGCCTTCGATCGTTGTAAGCTCGTTTCCGTTTTCGTCAAACAGTACTGTATAGGCTATTCCGTCGATGATGATCTCTTTGTTTTTGCCATCGGGGTTAAGCTCCACGCTTGATATCCTGGTTATGATGTCGTCCTTTTGTGTGTCGGTCTTAAGCAGCTTATCCGCTGAAAACTCGAAAAATTCCCACATCACTCCCACTGTCATGGAGAAGCAGAATGACACCAGCGCAACAAATAGCGGAGTCATATTCAGTCGTTTTGAGTGAGTATTCAGCAGGTCTATCATTCCGAAGCCCACCGAAGCCGCAAGAAATCCTGTAACAGTATGCAGCATAGTGTCCCAGAAAGGGATATGACCGTAGAAGTTTGCCATCTCTCCCAGTATCTCGGCGGCAAAAATGAATATGAATATCGCTGTTTCCAGCACGCTCGGAAGATTGATCTTTAAAGTGGTGCGGAGAAACAACGGAATGAACATCAATGCCAGCGAAAGACCGCACAGGAACACATTATGCCACTCCGCCAGAAATATCTGACGTATCATTATTCCTATAACTATCGCACGCAGTATGACGTAGACGACAAGGCTGCTGCGGTTTGAGTTGTGGTATTTTTCCGATAAGGTAGATATATAATCTGTTTTTGCCATATTCCCCTCCTTGAATTATACTATTATTTTACCACTTGTATGAGAGAAATGCAACAATTGTTCACATATGAGCAATAAAATTTCATCTATTTTTCATTATTTCATAATAAAAACAGGCACGAAATATCGTGCCTGTTTCTGTTACTGTCTGAAATTATCAAACGCGGGTAAATACCATCTTAGCGCCTTCAGACTCCATGATGAGCTTACCGTCCTCAAGCTTTACCTCGGAGCCCTCGATAGTGATCTTGCTGCCTTCCTGCTTCCAGGTACCGTTCTCGGTCTCGCCCATAGCGGTCATAATAGCTGTTCCGTCGCTTTTAAGCTCAATGGTCATTTCACCGAATAACTCTGTAACGTCAACTGTTACACCAGCTGCTGTTGCCTCGGAAAGCTTCCACTTGCCGACAGGGCTGTTGCCGCATGCTGTCATAAGACCAAGACAAAGTGTAAGTACCATCAGAATTGCTGCAAATGACTTAAGTGTTCTTTTCATTACGAAATTCTCCTTTTCTAAGTTGTTTTGCGTTTATCACGCACGTGTGAAGATCAGTGTAGCGCCGCCTGCCTCAGTTGTGAGGTGACCGTCTGTAAGTACAAAGGTAAGACCGTCGCATATTGCCTTATTGTCGCCTTCAAGTGTGTAGCTGGACACGCCGGAGGACTGACCGTTCATAATGATCTCAGCCTTGCCGTTGGACTTGAAATCAAGGATCC
>JAGAKC010000436.1 GCA_017848155.1 Oscillospiraceae bacterium
GCTATAACCCCTTTCCTGCAAGCAGCGGTCAGGAGGCTCTTGATATTCTGGAAACGGATCATATCGACCTTATCGTGCTCGACATAATGATGCCGGGAATGGACGGCTACAGCTTTCTCCGCACTCTCAGGGAAAGCGGCTCGGAAATACCCGTATTGATAATAACCGCACGTGACAGCGCAGAAGATGTGCGAAAAGCTTTTACGCTGGGCACTGATGATTTTATGGTAAAGCCTGTTGACGAGATCGAAATGCTGCTCAGGATAAAGGCTCTTATGCGCCGTGCTAAGATATCTCATGACAAACGCCTGACTGTAGGAAGCACCTCACTGAATTATGACGCACTTTCTGTCGAGTTTGAAGGAGAAACCACGACGCTGCCCAAAAAAGAGTTTCAGATACTTTTCAAGCTGCTGTCTTTCCCGGGAAAGACCTTTACCAGAGCAAATCTGATGGAGGAATTCTGGAGCCTTGACAGTGACAGCGAAATGCGAACGGTTGATGTTCACATCAACCGACTGCGTGACCGTTTTCGTGATAATGAAGATTTCGAGATAGTTACTGTGCGTGGACTTGGCTACAAAGCGGTGATTAAAAGCAGGAGCACCGTATAATGAAAACAGACCAAAAAAAGAAACACCGCACCAGCCGTGGACTGACACTGAAGCTTGCGTTGCTGGTGCTGATCCTTATCGCTGCGGCGGAAGTGCTTACCTTTACTGCGACCATCATTATCGACATGGTAATGCAGGACGGCTCAAGCAATACGATCGTTGTATTGAGCTCGGTATTATGCAGTATCGTTATCGGCGGTCTGCTTTCTTTTCTCGTTGGTAATATAGTGCTGCGACCGCTGTCAAATCTCATCGCCGCCACAAGACGTGTGGCAAAGGGCGATTATACAGCACATCTCGACATGACATGGAATGAAAAGCATACCATAAAGGAGCTCAACCAGCTGATAAACAGCTTCAACGATATGACAGAGGAGCTGTCCGCAAATGAGATGTTCAAAAAAGACTTCATTGCGAATTTCTCGCACGAGTTCAAAACTCCGCTGGCATCGATATGCGGCTTTGCAAGACAGCTCCACGAAGGCGACCTCACACCTGAACAGCAGAAGGAGTTTTCAAAGATAATCCTCGATGAGGCACAGTTCCTGTCGGCACTTTCTGCAAACACCCTGTTGCTGACCAATATCGAAAATAAAGACATAGTGTCAGATAAGACAAGGTTTTCCCTTGATGAGCAATTGCGTACCTGTATGCTGAGATTGGAGCCGCAGTGGTCGGAAAAAGATATTGAGATAGATATGGATATGGACGAGGTGGAATATTTCTGGAACGAACAGCTGCTGGCACATGTCTGGAACAATCTTTTTGACAACGCAGTAAAGTTCACACCGCAAAACGGAAGGATAAGCGTAAGCTGCCGCCGCGGAGGGGGATGTATAACTGTACGTGTGCGTGACAGCGGCATCGGCATCCCGCAGCAGGCGCTGCCGCATATATTTGAAAAGT
Source organism: Oscillospiraceae bacterium (assembly GCA_017848155.1). Lineage (GTDB taxonomy): Bacteria > Bacillota > Clostridia > Oscillospirales > Ruminococcaceae > CAG-115. Next base: position 1,521 of record JAGAKC010000436.1, read on the forward strand.
TCTATCAGGCAGATACCTCTCACGCAACCAAAGGCACAGGATTAGGTCTTCCTCTCGCAAAAAGGATAATAGACCTGTGCGGCGGACGTATAAGTATTCACAGTACCGAAGGCAGCGGTACAGAATTCACCGTTATACTGTATGAGGATGAAAACCGCCCGGGAGAGGCGCTTAGATCAAAGCACCATTGACGAGCGGCAAAAAACATTGTATAATATAAGATGACCCTGCGGAGATATCCGCTTTTACGGAGGTATATATGAAACTATTAAAACGTCTGGCGGCTGCGGCTGCAGCTGCTATGATCGCATTGTGCACCTGCACGGCAGCCTTTGCCGACAGCAGCACTACAAACGGTCAGGATACTATAACCGAAAATTTCGAACAGACTGTTGCAACTCCCAAAGCAAACGTAAAGCCCGGCGAGTATGAAAGCACAAAATATGTATCGCTCAGCTGCAGCACTCCAGGTGCGAGGATATTCTACACCACAGACGGAAGCTATCCCACCGTGCACAGCACAGAATACAAGAAGCCTATACGCATCAAGGGCGTGGCAGGCGAAACAGTGTTTACCGAGATACGTGCCGTTGCTGTTAAAACAGGCTACAACGACAGTGATCTGTTTGAGGGTGAATATCTTATAACCATGCCTGCTCCCAAGGAAGTTATATACATGGAACTGTATAGAGCGCCCACAAAGACCGTGTACAAAAAGGGAGAAGAATTTGATGTAACCGGCGGAATGCTGCTCGTAACATATAAGGACCACACCTTCGGCAAGGTGTCAATGACAACGAAAATGACATCGGGCTTCAACACGAACACTGCGGGTCAGAAAACGATAACCGTCACATATAAGGGTTTTACCGACGAATTTATCATTACGGTGCGCCCCTCCAAGAATCCTGCAGTAGAGGACGATCCGATCGATCCTGAGGATATCTTCAAGGATGACAAAGTAGATGCAGACACCCTGCCGCAGATACCGGGCAAGTCTTGTCAGGGATGGAGCGAGATAAAAGACTATTTTGCCGAAAAGAAGAACGGATCGGGCGTAACGATATCGCTCAACGGAGCTACCAATGTTCCTGCGAGCGTCATACGTGCCGCTGCCAAAAAGAAGCTGGTGCTGACACTGGTCATCGACGATGAGATGTCATGGCGACTCAGCACAAAGAAGCTCGATACATCCACCATTACTCAGGCAGGCTACGGTATAAGGACAGGCGGCATATATATCCCCAAGCCCTACACAAAGGATATAGGCGGAGAAATTGTGCACACCATGCATTTCAACAGTGATAACAAACACTCGGCTAGCTTTACTTTTACGACTGACAGAGCATACAGCGGCAGCTTTGCAAGTCTTTTCAAATATGACAGTGCCACACGCACCGCAACGCTCGTGGATTGTGTAAGGGTAAACTCGACAGGAAAGGCTGTATTCACACCACAGACCAGCGGAGATCACTTTATCATCATCGATAACGAGAGCAAGATAAAGGGTGATTTTGATAACAATCTCATTCTGAACGGACATGATTTCAATACATTACAGAAAATGATAATGATGGGTGAGGACAGCTTGTATAAAGCGGATATAAATGCCGACGGATCAGTCGACTCCAGAGATATCGCTGAGCTGTACAGACGCATATATTGATCTCACGGAGCCATATTATATGAAAAAGAAGATTTCTCTCAATCCCGACGAGGAGATCGTAAGATCAGTTAGGGAAGGTCTAAAGCGTACAGGTGGCTACTGCCCATGTCGTATAGGACGAAATGAAGATAACAAATGCATATGTCGTGAGTTCAAAGAACAAATGCAGGACCCCGACTTTGAGGGTTTCTGTCACTGTATGCTGTACTACGCAGAAAACGATATAGCGAAAGGAAGTTGAACGATGGCGGAGATCACACTTACATCCGAGAATTTTCGTAAAGAAGTAATAGAGAGCGACAAGACTGTGCTGGTAGATTTCTGGGCAAGCTGGTGCGCACCCTGCATGATGCTTTCACCTATTATTGCAGAGGTCGCTTCAGAAGCAGGCGATAATGTCGTGGTCGGCAAAGTCAATGTCGATGAACAGGAAAGTCTGGCTGCTGAATTCGGAATAAGCAGTATTCCTACTCTTCTCGTTTTCAGAAACGGAGAGATCGTAAATGCTTCGGTAGGTCTGAAAGCCAAGGAGCATATACTGGCAATGCTGAAATGATACACCAAGATATGTATCAGAAAAACAAAGTTTCATATAAAAAAACGGCAGGATCACTGCCGTTTTATATTTTCAGACCGTAGTATCGATATAAAATACTCTGATCTTTCGTTTACATTCCGTATCATGCTCTGCACACGTAAGCGATACAGTCATATACGTATCCGAAATGCTCCATGAAGCAATATATCGTTCACCATTGATCGTTTGGTATGACGCATGGCTTATCTCCTCCGAATATCCGACCGACACCTCTGTCGTGGAGCTTCGGTCGAGCAGTGCAATAAAATGCTCCGCCACGTCACTCGCATCAACAAACTGACGCACTGCGATGCTGCGTTCAGCTTCTGTCAGCAGCTGCTCTGCCGTATTTCTGCAGGTCATATCTGTAGTGTGATGCAGATATCCGATAAAGGATGGTATACCGATCACCGCAACGATAGATATAACTGCAAGCACAATCAAAAGCTCGATAAGTGTAAAGCCACGTCGATCACTCCGAAAAGAATACCGCACGAAGCACCTCCTCAGGAGTAGTCAGTCCTTTTGCAACAAGCTCCACCGCACTTTGCCGTAAAGTTTTCATACCCTGCACACTGCACGCATATCTGCGGAGCTCACCTGTACTTTTTCGCTGTGCGATCATTTCTTTTACAGTACTGTCGACTTCAAAAAGCTCATGTATAGCTATTCGACCTTTATATCCTGTATAATTACACAGGTGGCAGCCCTTTCCACGGCGGATGAATCTTATCTCACGTCCTATTATCTCGCTTTCCTCCGATGTGGGAAAACACTCCTCCGCACATGCCGTGCATACCTTTCTGAGAAGTCGCTGAGCCACTGCACCGATAAGCGAGCCTGACACAAGATACGGTGCTATCCCCATATCCGTAAGCCTGTCAACAGATGCGACCGCATCGGTCGTATGAAGTGTCGACAGCACCAGATGACCCGTCATAGCCGCTCTTACAGCGATCTCTGCCGTTTCAGGATCACGGGTCTCACCGATCATTATGATATCCGGATCCTGCCGCAGTATAGCACGCAGACCCACACCAAAATTCACTCCCGCATCATTTACAGCCGTCTGATTAACACGAGGAATCCTGCGCTCTACAGGCTCTTCTATCGTGCAGATATTGACAGGCTGTTTTGCAAGCTCCTCAAGTATAAGATATAATGTCGTAGACTTGCCGCTTCCTGTAGGACCCGTAAAATATATCATCCCATTCGGAGCCTTAAGTAATCTGCTCAGTCTTTTATATGCGGCTTCCTCCATACCGTAATATCCTGCATTATCTATCTCTGCTTCAAAGTCAAGAAAACGCAGTACCACTTTTTCGCCATATACCGTAGGCATTACAGATACACGAAGATTGACCGCCTCATTATCTCTAAGGAAAACTAAATTTCCATCCTGAGGGATCCTGTGCTCTGCAATATCCAGATCGGCCATCACCTTGATACGTGCAACGATCATTGAATGTATCTCACCAGGCGCAGCCGCATAATCTGTCATGACACCGTCGACCCGCAGACGGATCACTGTTTCATCGCCGAAAGGCTCAATATGTATGTCGCTGGCACCGACCGAATAGCCATGATCCAGAACAGCATCTACCAGCTTTATCGCCGGTGCTTCACCACTGTCAGCAGTGACACCTGCTATTCTTGCCGCATTTCTCGCATCGATATCGGAATAATAATATGATATTCCCTCACGGATATACTTTCGTCCGCAAAGACAGACCCTAAGCGCAAGTCCCACGGTCTGCCTGATCTCCTCCAGTACATACAGCTCAAACGGATCGTATACTGCCAGCACAAGCTCCTGATTGCTTATCTCAAGCGGAAGCACACAATACTTTTCCAATACATTTCTCGGGAAAAGACGTACCACATCTATGTCGGCACGTGGCATCTCTCTTGCAAGAAGCCTGTAACCAAGCTTCTTTGACAGCGCATAATGAAGATCCTCCTCTTTTACGATGCGTCGGTTAATGATCTCCTGAAATACTGTGCACCTGCCTTCTGCATGATGCACTAACCAGTCATAGTCCTCATCGGTCATCTCCCTCAACTGCATTACTGTCTGCTTCAATAAGCTGTTGCTCATTATTATCACCTCCTGCGGAAAGCATGTAGAAGCCACCATTTCTGCTGTTTAAATCATCACCTGTGATAACGCCGCCTGTACCTGCAAGTACTTTTACATGACTGCTACGGGTATACACCTGCTTTTCGTCCATGTATACCTTTATATTCACCTCAGCCATATCAGGACTGTTCCTGTCAGGTGCAAGCTGTATCTCCACGAATGCTGTACCGTAAAACTCATCACCAAACAGCGGAATGTATTTTCGCTCCAGCGTATCAAACACACTTACCCTGCCACGTTCCGAAAAATACAATGCTGATGTTATATCAGCCTGCACCTCGCTTATATCCTCGTAAAGCCCGACCCCTACCGAACATGATATACGATTTTCGATAATATCAAACACACCATCGCCGATCTGCTTTGCACGATACAGCTGAGTGTTATTGGCGATCAGCTTTATTCCCGCAACGATCATAGTACCCACCGTAACAGCTATAACAGCGACAATAAGCAATGACGCAGTTACTTCGGGAAGTGTGAAGCCTCTTTTGTTTCTCATCCGCCGTTTTCCTCGCTGTATTCACCGCCATAGTAATACATTGTGATGTCATTTCCCAACGATACTCTGTACACCTTCAGCCACGGCAATTCCACGCCGTCCCTGCCATCAACGTTCTCATACTCCATACCGTCAGAATACTCTATCCTTACGGGCGGCTTGAGCGTAAGACTTTCTGTTTCTCCCTTGTAAAGCGATGACATGGAGCTGTCAAGCTGGGCGCACAGGTCTGCCGCACGTGTGACAAAGCCTGATGATATCGAAACCGCTGACAGCAACAGCGCCGCAGATATTGAGATGATAACAAGCGATACCACTACCTCAGGCAGCGTGAATGCATAAGGGCAGACTAGCCTGCGCAGCCGACGAAATGCCATAATCCGTCACCTCCATAAGAAAAAACACCCACGCTTTGCGAAGCTATTCCACCTGCTTCAGCGCGGGAGATCACCCTTAATAGATAACCATCATCTGTCTGTACTGCATCAAAGCTGATAACAGCATGCTCATCGCTTCGCTTTACGCCATCGAAATAGACTGTTCTTTCCGAAAGACTGACTATACCGATCTCAAATGCGCCATCGTCAGGCTGCCATGAATAGTCACCTGTATCATCGGGACATGTTATACGCTGTATCGCATATGTAAGTCCTGACCTTGATAACAGCTGCGCTTTTTTGTGACAGATATCCGTCATGGTCTGCCGATAATATGAAGCTCCTGTCATAAGGATAACGGCAGAAATCACCACAACTATCGCCATAATGCCAAGCGACCATAGCATAACACTTCCGTTATTCCTTATCAGCCGTCTGTGCATCATCGTCCTCCATATTCATATAGACCGACAGCGCCACTGTGATGTTCAGCCTGCTTCCGTCAACTCCTGAATATTCATCGTTTTTCAGTGCTTCCGCCCTGACCGCTCTTATCTCTGCTGCCCTCATCTCATTAAGACATGCTATGAAGTCCGTCAAGGCAGAGAAGCTGCCCTGAAACATATACTCCGCATTGACCACACGCAATCCACAGTCTGTATATTCAACGACCTCTGTATTCATGCTTTTCGGAGTCAGCCCGCATTTCGTCAGATGAGCTGTAATGAGTCCATCCAGCTCAGCCTTTGACATAGAACGCTCCAGTCCATCTCTTTGTACTCTGATAGCTTCGGACAGTAATGCGTTTTCCTCTCTCATCACATCTGTCACACGTATATCAGAATCCATCTGTGCGATCTGAAGCTCCTTTGTGACGATCTCTCTTTCCATTGCAGTACACTCAGACATGAGCGGCGCCAACCAAAGCTGTACACATAATACTGCTGCAAGAATGATCATCAGAATAGCCAGAATAACAAGCTTCGTCCTGCTCTTATCTGCGTGGCTACTCATCC
>JAGAKC010000437.1 GCA_017848155.1 Oscillospiraceae bacterium
CAAGTGGTTCGATCATTTTGCTGCAAAGCCTGAAAATCACAACAAGGCTCTTGTGGTGTCCATCTACGGCTTGCCTAAATACAAGTTCATATATGAGAACTACGGTATGAAGGACATTGAGGCTACGCTGTGCCTTGTTGCCAAGGAGCTCAAGGCCGCAAACCCCAGCAACTCTTTCATCGGTCATATTGCCGAGGACGAGTTTACGGTAATAAATATCCTTGATGACTCCTCCATGATATCAGACACGGTAAACAACGCCACAAAAGCGTTCTTCACCAGCATCGAAAAATACAATGCATCCAGCGGTCTTGAATATTATGTTGAGGTAAACTGCGGCTGCATCACGGCTGACCCGGGTTGGGAGGGTACGTTTGTAAACTTCACAAAGCGTGCTACAGGTGAAATGTATATCAACCGTGTAAAGAGCGGTCTTACAGCAGTCGTTAAGGAGCACATCACTCCAAAGGAGCATTACGACAAGTTCAATATGCTCATCGACCGCAACATGTTCACCTATAACTTCCAGCCCATCGTAAACGCTAAAAACGGCGATATCATCGCATACGAGGCGCTGATGCGCACATCGGACGGTATAGGAATGAACCCGCTTGAAGTGCTTGAAACAGCAAATGCTTACAGCAAGCTGTACGAGATCGAAAAAGCTACCATGTTCAATGTACTGGAGCGATTCTCAAAGGAATACAAGTCCTTCAACGGCTGCAAGGTATTCATCAACTCGATACCCGGATATCTTCTCAACGAGAATGATGACCGTGAATTCGGAAGGCTTTATGCGGAGTATCTTGACGATATCGTTTTTGAGATCACAGAACGTGATACCGTATCAGACGATGAGCTTAAGACCATCAAGCATCTCGGCGGAAATGCCGCAGGAAATCAGATAGCAATTGATGACTACGGCACGGGACACTCGAATATCGTTAATCTTCTGAGGTATTCGCCGCAGGTCATCAAGATAGACCGTTTCCTGATAAGCGACATTCACAAGGATGTAAACAAGCAGATGTTCGTGCAGAGCACGATAGAGCTTGCAAGGCTGAACAACATAAAGGTACTTGCAGAGGGTGTCGAAACATCTGAAGAGCTTAAGGCTGTGATAGGCTACGGTGTTGATTACATTCAGGGCTACTATACGGCAAGGCCTGCCGCTGACCCTATCCCCTGCATATCCGAGAATATCCGCAATGAGATATTGAGAGCAAATCCTCTCTTCGAATCATAACAACAAAGCTCCCTGTAAAAAGGGGGCTTTTCTCTGCCCTTTTGCGATGGTCATTATACCGCTGCTTTGCAGGCAGAAATGTTGACTTTTACCTTTTCAGATGATATAATTATTTCTGTATCATCATCTCTTTTGGAGGAAATATGAAGCTTAAAACAATTCTGATAAGTGCAGGCGCTGCGGTAATATGTGCCGCACTTCCCTGTTATGTTGCCATAACGGGTCTTGCCGCTTCGCCCACAGAAGCTGTTATCCCCACGGGAAGCATCATTTATGATGTCAACGGCGGGGAATACGGCTCACTGTCACGATTTGACACAAGCGCTGACGGCAGGGCGGCAAAATATATTGCAGAAGAAAAAGGCAGCTATCTTACATGGTTCTACTGTGTTTTCGGAAACGGAAGATCAGCTTCGGAAAGGCTTGCCTGTATTCTGAAGCCTGAAGGCTCCCCGTCTGAACGTATCTCTGTCGCAAAGTACCTTGAACAGAACTATTCGGCCGAACAGCTTTCATCAATGCTTTGCTCTGCGGTGGAATTCCATGACGGTATCTATGGCTTTGACAATGCTGCGGCATACTATTTCGGCGTTTCGGAAGCTGACCTGTCAGATACACAGCTGCGTGCGCTTGCGGACATCTATAACTCCGACCGTTTCCGCAGGCTGACCCCCACCGAGCTTTCAGAGGAAAAGCATTTCTCCGACGTGGAATTTGAAAAGGATCACGATTCAGTCGTTCTGTACGGTGATGACTATGTTTCGGGAGTGCTGAACGAGCTGCGTTCAAAGCTGTCGGAACAAGGTATCTCCGACGAAAAGGCTGAAAGTATGATATTCCTCGACGGAATGGAGATCCACACCTATCTCGACCCTGTTGCGCAGACGGCGCTTGACGATACTTTATCCGCAGCATCAGATGACATTAACTTCCGTGCGGCGTCACAGATAATGACCTACGACGGAAGGATCATCGCCTGCTTCGGCAGTATCGGAAACGACCGTATCGACCGCACAGTAAAGCTGCTGGAGCCGGGGTCTGCCATAAAGCCGTTATCTGTTTACGGTCCTGCTTTTGAGCAGGGTATAATAAACTGCTCCAGTATCCTGCCCGACTACCCCTTCTACCCCGAGGAGGAATGGCCGCACAACTATGATTTCACGGTAGACGGAGAAGTCACCACTGCAAAAGCATTAAGACGAAGCAAGAACACCACTGCGGTTTTCGTTGCGGACAGGCTCACACCCGAGCTGTGCTATTCATACATGACCCGTGAGGGCTTCAGAAGCATTACATCAGGGGATGTTTCTCTGATGGGTATGGCTCTCGGCTACATGGACAGCGGAGTGACTCTGCGTGAGATGAACGCTGCATATGCGGTATTCGGAAACGGCGGATATTACTACGCACCGACCTTTATCGACAAGGCTGTATGCGGCGGCGAAACACTGTTTACAGCATCGCATGAAGGTGTTAAGGTCTTCTCCCCCGAAACTTCCTACATTATGAACAGGATACTCAGATCGAACGTGGAAATGGGCGATGGCCTTGGTGTGGGCGCATATATGAAGGGCATCGAGGTATTCGGAAAAACAGGTACCACAGATGACATGGGCATCGTTGACAACAACTGGTTCGTGGGAGGAACTCCCGAGCTTATAACAGCGGTATGGACAGGTCCTGACGATAGCACAAAGGCAGTGTCCTCGCCGCCCTGTACCATACTCTGGAATATGATCATGAGCAGCATCAGCTGTGAAAAGACAGGATTTGACCCGTGTGAAAATGTGACAGAGGCTGAATACTGCACAAAAAGCGGTAAGCTTAAGAGCGACAGCTGCGTTGAAACTGAAACAGGCTGGTACACCACAGGAAAGCTTCCCGATATCTGTGACGGGTGCAAAAAATAAGCATATCAAATAATCAACACTCTTGACAAATCGTTAACATTGTGATACAATAAGATTGCCTGATTAGTGGCATAAATTATTTAAGGAGGTTCTTAAATGAACAGAGTCTTAAAAAAGGCTGTATCATTCTTTACAGCTATGGCTGTAAGCACCTCGATGCTTGCCGCCGCATCCATCTCGGCTTCTGCTGCTTCTGCTGTTTCGGCTAAACAGACGCTGAAGAACAGCTACGAGCTGGCACTGAGCTTTGACAGCGGTGCTTTCTTCGCAACAGATATCAAATCTGAAACAATGGAGTACACCACAGCATGGGGCGACACACGCACAAGTGATATCATTCTCCCCGAGGATGGCGCAAAATTCTACATGATAACATCAAAGGGCAAGAAGGTGCAGGTAAAGAACACCATCGGTTTCGATAAGGTGTATTCTCTCAACACAGGCGGCGGTCCCGAGATGATCTTTGCAGACTGGGATTTCAAAGGAGCTGCATATGATACTAATGATGGTAATGCAGTCGTTGTCGGCAAGGGCGACAAGTATGCTGTTATCCTTTCAACAGGTAAGTTCCTTGCAAACGGCAAGCTGTTCGATACCATAGTCGTTGGAAACGAATATATCTCTGCAACTGCCGGAAAGTATACATACTTCTACGATGTGTCCAGCGGCAAGCAGCTTGCAAAGATAAAATCCACCGACATCGGCATCTGCGCAGACTATGACAAGTCCAGCAAAACATTTCTCACCTACAAAGGTACAACAGTTGAGAACAGCTGGGGATATGACTACCACCTTGTAAAGGGCGGCAAGATCAAAAAGAGCTTCAAAAGCGACAAGTACAGCTCCGTTTACCTTGTAAAGTCGGGCAGCAAAAATGTTGTCTGCGCTGCGACAAACGACTGGCCCAAACAGTATGAATACTACACCATGGCAGGCAAAAAAACTACAATAAAGGACAACGACAAGGAAATCAATCTCACGCCGAAATGTGAATTCGATTGGGAAACGAGAACAGGAAGATTCACAGTAACAGATTCCAAGGGTAAAGAGATACTTGCATACGATACAACTGTCTTAGCTCCCGAAAAAGGTGACCCTATCACGATACGCAACA
>JAGAKC010000438.1 GCA_017848155.1 Oscillospiraceae bacterium
CAGAAGCGGATATCCTTGTTATTGACGACCTCGTCGGCGATGACCTGCAGCTCCGAGATATCATTTATATCGTTCGCCTTTATAGACATCTTGCAGGCGGCGGTATGAAGCATATCGTCAAACAGCTCGCCCTTGATGTTGGAGTTGCCCTTTGCAGCTATCCTTGCAATGCTCTCCACGATATCACATGGGTCCTCTCTGTCCAGCATCTGCGGAAGCGCACGTACAGTGACCCTGCCGCCGTCGCCGAAATCAAGGACGATACCTATCTCCGAAAGCCTGTCGGCGAAATCCGAAAGTCCGCTGTATTCCGCAGGACTCAGGCAAACCTGCGCAGGCTCAATAAGGAACTGTGCACTGCTGTCAAAGCCCTTTTTCAGCTTTTCAAAGTTTATCCGCTCATGCGCAGCATGCTTGTCGATAAGCAGCATGCTGTCCTCGCCCTCGCAAATGATGTAGGTATGAAAAAGCTCACCCACTACCTTTACACGTTCAGGGATATATTCAGGCTCAATTGGCTTTTCAGGCTCAGGCGCTGCTTTCTTCTCAAACGACTTTTCGGAAAGAAATGCAAATCCCGGCAGCTCTGAAAGCGGTGTTTCCACAGGCTGAGGCTTTTCCGTTTCAAGAGGCAGCAGCGCCTCAGGCATAGTCTGCTGTACAGCCTTAACAGGCTCCGACTTCATCTCGAAAGGCTTCTCCTGCCTTAAAACGAATTTCGGCGGCTCATTCTTGGGTGCTGATATCACAACAGGCTGCGGCGCAGGCATCGGTACAGTTTTTGGCTCCTCCGTATGCTCCTTTACAGCTTCAGGTGCAGCCTTTTCCTGCACAGGCGCTGCCACTGTCGGCAGCTTTATCTCACGGCTCTCGTCATAACCCATAAGCGCATTTTTTACGGCGAAAAACACTGCGTCGAATACAGTCTTTTCCTCTGTAAAACGCACCTCTGTCTTTGTGGGGTGGATATTCGCATCCACCTTTGCAGGGTCGGTGTTGATACACAGCACACACGCAGGGAACTTTCCCACCATGATGGTATTTCTGAAAGCCTCCTCAAGCGCAGCGCAGCACAGGGGGCTGCGCACACTTCGTCCATTTACGAAAAAGTGCTGCATGGTGCGGTTTGCACGGGTAAACAGCGGTGAAGAAACATATCCTGTGACAGAGGTGTCACGGAAGATATTCTCCACAGGGATAAGACCAGCCGCAAACTGCTTTCCGAAAACAGCATACACCGCACTGTAATATTCACCGTCGCCTGGAGTCATAAGCGTCTGCCTGCCGTCACGTATAAAACGGAATGATATATTCGGGTGGGAAAGCGCCAGCTTTTCCACCACATTAGCACAGTAGTTGCCCTCTGTGATATCCTTTTTCAGAAACTTCAGCCTTGCAGGTGTATTAAAGAAAAGATCACGGATAATTATGGTAGTGCCGTCAGCCGCACCCGTGCGGTCATACTCCACGCACTCGCCGCCCTCGATGCGGTAGGTCGCACCCAGCCTGTCATCGCTCTGCTTGGAGATGCACTCTACCCTGCCCACAGCGCACACCGAAGCAAGCGCCTCACCACGGAAGCCAAGCGTATTGATATTGTCAAGGTCGTCCGCCGTGTACACCTTACTGGTCGCATGACGAAGGAATGCTGACGGCATGTCCTCATATGCTATGCCGCAGCCATCGTCCGTAACACGGATATACGATATTCCGCCCCGCCTTATCTCGACCGTAACAGTTCTAGCGCCTGCGTCTATCGAGTTTTCACAAAGCTCCTTTATGACAGAGCTGGGACGCTCTATCACCTCGCCTGCCGCTATAAGCTCATATACATTTTTATCAAGCAGATTGATCTTTGGCATTTTCTCTCCGTTCTAAGCACATGTCATTCCAGATGATAGCATCCGCTGTACCTATCCTTTATCATAAACACGCTATACATTGCGTCATACGACACAGCCAGCCTTTCTCCGTCCCTCATCACAAGAACACCGTCCATGTGTGCCGCCTTACAAGCTGTCCTTAAGCTCCTTTACAAACAGAAGTGCATCCATAGGCGACATCGAGTTTATGTCAGCCGCACGCAGACGTGCGACCGCATTCTGCTCGTTTATCGCAGAAAAGCTGAACTGGTTTTCCGAGGTGCTTTCAAGCGTTTCAGCCAGCTTCACCTTGCCCATGACTTCAAGTCCTTTCAGCTCCTCCTTCGCACGGTTTATAACCTTCTGCGGAAGTCCTGCGAGCTTTGCGACCTCTATACCGTAGCTGTCGTCCGTGCCACCCTCTACTATCTTGTGCAGGAATTTGATATCATCACCACGCTTTGATACCGCAACACTGAAATTACGGATACCGTCAAATTCCTTTTCCATAGCTATAAGCTCATGATAATGAGTAGCAAACAGCGTCTTGCAGCCTATGCTCTTGCCGCTGATGTATTCAGCCACCGCACGTGCGATGGATATACCGTCAAAGGTAGAAGTGCCCCTGCCTATCTCGTCAAGGATAACAAGGCTCTTTTTGGTGGCGTTTTTTAGGATATCCGCCACCTCGTTCATCTCGACCATAAATGTGGATTGTCCGCTGGTCAGGTCATCTGACGCTCCCACACGGGTGAATATCTTATCCACCACGCCTATCTTTGCGTACCTTGCGGGCACAAAGCAGCCTATCTGCGCCATAAGTACGATTATCGCAGTCTGACGCATAAAGGTCGATTTACCCGACATATTCGGTCCTGTGATGATGATGAGCTTGCTGTCGTTAAGGTCAAGATATGTATCATTCGGGGTAAACGGTCTGTCACGCAGCATCTTCTCGATAACGGGATGACGTCCGCCCTTTATGTCGATAACACTGTCAAGGGTCATTTCGGGCTTGACAAAATTGTTTTCGATCGACACGTTGGCATAGCTGCACAGAGCGTCTGTTTCCGCAACAGCCGCCGCAGTTTCCTGTATCTTTTCAAGGCGTGTACCGATATAATCACGCACCTCCGAAAAAACAGCCTGCTCAAGCGCCAGTATCTTGTCATTCGCACCGAGTATCTCGCCCTC
>JAGAKC010000439.1 GCA_017848155.1 Oscillospiraceae bacterium
AGGATAGTTTCGAAGCAGCGTGAGGTCAATCAGGCGGTGCGTGATATCCTTGGCGTTGACAGGCATCAGTTTTCGCAGATAGCCATGATAGCTCAGGGAGATTTTCTGAAGCTGCTGCATGCTGATACGGATTCCCGAAAGGCTATATTCAGAAATCTTTTCAAGACCGACCTGTACAGGGAGCTTCAGGAGCAGCTTAAACGTGAAGCGTCAGACAGCGCAGCATTATATGCCGATATGGAGGCGCAGGTGCTCAGATGGATGGGTGAGCTTTGCTGTGCAGATGATAGCGAGTGTCAGGCGGAGCTTACGGAGATCAGCGGAAGCACTGTTCATGCGGATAGAGTATCGGAGCTTGGAGCGCTCGTTATAGACGAGGACAGGCTGAAAGAGCGTAAGCTGAATGATGAGATAGCATCCTGTGACAAGGAATTACAGAGTATAGCGGCGCTCATGTCAAAGGCAGAGGAGCGTGAAAAGACCAAAGCGCAGCTTACTGATGCTGATGTGCGTCTGAAGCAGCTTTATGAGCAGCGTGAAACTCTTATGGAAAGGGCGGATTCGACAGAAAAGCAGCTGTTACAGGCTGACAAGCTCGGCGAGGAGATAACGCTTTTAAGAAGCAGACTTCCCGATTATTCGGAAAGGGACCGATGCAGGGAAAAACTAGTCCGTACTGAAAAGGAGCAGACAGATAACGGCAATGAGATAGCGCTGGTCTTTTCACAGCTTGAAAAGGAAAAGCTTTTTTCGGATAAGCTCAGAAAGGAGCACGATGCACTGGAGGGTGCGGCAGAGGAGCGTGAAAGAACAAGCGCAGAGGTGGAAAAGCTGACGGAGAGGGCGGAAGCTGTAAAAGCTCTTCTGGACGAATTAAGGTCGTACAGCACTCTTTGCAGGGAGCTTGAAACGATACAGGCAGATTACATTTCGGCACGTGACGAGGCTGACGCCCTGCAGGATGTGTACAAAAAAAAGAGCCGCCTTTTCCTTGACGAGCAGGCAGGCATACTTGCAGAAGGTCTGTGCGAAGGCTCACCATGTCCCGTCTGCGGCTCTACTGTGCATCCGTGTGTTGCGGTGAAGTCTGTGAAAGCACCGACTAAGGCGCAGGTCGAAAAGGCTCAGAAAGCGGCTGACAGCGCTGCTGCATCAATGGCAGAGCTGAGCAGTGCCGCTGCAGCTAAGAGCGGCGCAGCCGAAAAGCAGAGAGATCTGGTCAAAAAAGAGATGGAACGGCTTTTCGGAAGCTCCGATATTGATAACGCAGAAGAATATACGCTTTCTCAGTATGAAGATATATCTGCGGAAATGACAGCGGCAAGGCAAAGACTGAAGCTCGAATCAGAGAGGGCAAAGCGCAGAGAAGAGCTTTCGGAGCAGATACCGAAGTCTGATGAGAAGATACACGAGCTGCAAGAAAGCTATTCAGAAAGAAGATCACACAGCTTTGTGCTGGAGGCTGAGATAAAGTCACTTGGGGAGCAGCTTTCAAAGCTGTCAGAAGCACTTGCATTTGAAAGCGAAAGGGAAGCAGAGAGTCATATCCTCGGACTTGAAAAGCAGCGCGACAGGATAAAGTCCGATCACAGCGACGCGCAGCGTGCGCTTAAAGAGTGCGACAGTAATGTAAGCGGAACCATGGGTATCATTGATGCGCTTAAGGTGAGGCTGTCAGAGCTTCCCGAATCTGACATGGCTGAGCTTCAGAAGCAGGCTTCCATGCTGTCAGCGGCAAAGGAAAAGGCGCTGGGGGAGTGCAGAAACGTATCCTCACGCCTTAAAACTAATGAAAAAGCGTGTGCGCAGACAGCACAGTGTAGGAAGGAGCTTCTGTCACTGGGTGAGCGTCTTGCGTGGGTGAAGTCGTTGTCAGACACGGCAAACGGCAATGTATCGGGCAAGGAAAAGATCATGCTTGAAACGTATGTACAGACTGCCTTTTTTGACAGGATACTTGCAAGGGCAAACACCCGTCTTATGGTGCTGACATCAGGTCAGTATGAGCTTACACGGCGTCGTGTAGCAGAAGACCTACGCAGTCAGAGCGGACTTGAGCTTGATGTTATCGACCACTATAACGGCACACATCGCAGCGTCAGGTCTTTGTCGGGCGGAGAATCGTTCAAGGCTTCGCTGGCGCTGGCACTGGGTATGTCTGATGAGATACAGGCGTCAGCAGGCGGAGTGAGATTTGACAGCCTGTTTGTGGATGAGGGCTTCGGGTCGCTTGACGAGGACTCGCTGACGCAGGCTATTAAAGCGCTGTCCACTCTTACAGAGGGCGGCAGGCTGGTGGGTATCATATCCCATGTGGCGGAGCTTAAGGAGCGTATCGACAGGCAGCTGATCGTCAGAAAATCGAAAGACAGCGGAAGTAATGTGGTGATAAGGATATAAAATGACCCCGTTCATTTAAGCATGAACGGGGTCGATCCATTATTCGTTTATTCTGATATCTTCTACGCTGTTGACTACGGACACGATACCATTCTTTGTGCAGATGCCCATACCATCGTTTGAAAGGAAGTGCACATGAACTCCGCAGTTTGTGAGCGTGATATTTCCCGAGCCTTCCGCATCGCCTATTCCCGATGCGCTGTTGCCCTCGCTGTACAGGTTCAGTGTAGCATAGCTCATATCACAATCCAGTTCGCCGCCACGGCTTCCTATATTGTTTATCACACGACCGTGCATTTCAGTGTTTATCGTACCGCTTATCATCTTGATACTGCCGCTGCCGCCGTACAGTGTTCCTATGCCACCAAGATTAAGACCCGACATCACGAATGTTGCTTCAACATAAGCGATACAGATGTCTGTTGCGCCTTCAAACGAGCCGATGGAAAGTGAGTTTGAAGCAGACATTTCTGTCTTTATACAGCAGTTGGAGATATCAATGATGCTTCCGCCGTCGATAGTGCCGATGCCAACGCAGTTTCCGCCTGCACTGTTGATCTTGATATCACCGCCGTAAATGAATATGCCGTTTTTGCCCGAGTTCTTACCACCGCCGATGGCGACGCTGTTTTCACCTTTGGCTTCTACGGTAAGCTTACCGCTGCCGCCCATTCGGATAGTTCCGTGGCTCTGATCACGTGGTACACCAATACCGTAGCAGTTCATCATTTCGGATATGATATGCAATGAGCCGCTTCCGAGTATATGAAGCTCTGTTGACTGCGGCACAAGGATACCTCTGTTGATACATTCGTTGGAACCCTCCAGCCAGAGCTGTACAGTGCTGTCGGTACCGAGAGAGATACAAGGCTCGTCCTTTTCGCTGACCATACATGCGTTGCGCAGTGTGAGCCTTATGTCTGCTCCCTCCCTTATCATAACGGTGATGTTGACGCGTTTATCTATCTGACCTTCAAGCACCACATCGTCGTTTTCAACCAGTATCGAGCCGTAATGCTCTTCCGAGAGCTTCGTGATGTCCACGATCTCGCCTGCGTCGGGGTAATAGACCTTGTTTATCTCGTCGGAGTACATTCGGTTTATCTCCTCGATCTCGGTACGCAGAGCGTCAGTTATCTCGTTAAGTGCAAATGGCTTCGGCTTTGATATGTAGTAGCCCTGTATCAGGTCAGCGCCAAGTCTTATCATAGTGTTCAGCTCATCTGTGGTCTCTACACCCTCTGCCAGCGCAGCAAAGCCGTTTTCGTGCAGGAAGTCGATAAGTCCCGAAACTAGCTTCTGGACCGCAGGCTTTCCCTCAATGCCTTCTATAAGTGAGCGGTCTATCTTTACGTAGTCAGGCTTATATCTAAGGAGATTTGAGGTGTTTGAATATCCCGTGCCGTAGTCGTCTATTGCAAGGGGGATATTGCTTCGTTTCAGCCTGTCATGGATGATGGCAAGTCTGTCGTTGTCAAGCTCTGTCTGCTCTGTCATTTCGATAACGAGCTTTTCCATCAGCTCACCGTATTCCGTTACAAGCTCATTCCAGTCCTCGCTTGAAAGGATATATGCGGGAAGTGAGTTTACAAAGAGCTTTCTTTCACTGAAGACCGACTGGTTTTCGCTTATATATTGCAGCGTATTACGCATCGTTGCTTTTTCGATATCGTACAGGCGACCAAGCTTTGTCGCTGCGCCAAGTATCTCCAGAGGGAACATGTTTATGCTCTTGTCGCTGCGCATAAGCGCTTCGTAAGCCACGATATCGCCGTTACGGGCGCTTATTATAGGCTGGAAATTGTACACGAACAGATTGTTATCCACAAGCCTTGTAAAGCGTCGCATGTTGTCGTATTCCGTTTTCTGCTGCTCGTATCTCTCGTCTGAATAAAGATATATAGAGCCTATGCCGCCTGCTACGGCGTCAAAGAGGGTATATTCCGCTGTGTGCATACGCTGATTCGGGTGCAGTGCGTCGTCGCCGCAGCCTGCGGTGAATGTCAGGCTCTTTCCACGACAGGAGCTGTCCACACCTGATTCGCAGCTCTTTTTCAATGCCTTCTGAAGATTTTCAAGGAAAGTGGTCTTGCTGTAGCTGAAATCCGGCACATAAAGCCAGAATTTGTTCTTTGCGGCAGGGGAGAGCAGCGCATTTTTGGGAAGAGCCGCAGCTATAGAGTTTACCGCAAAGGATATATCGCTGTTTGTGATATGGGGATTGCCATATTCCTCTATCTGAAGAAGTGCGATAAGCGATGGTGCTGTGTTTGCTGACATTTCCGTGATAAGTCTTGTCTGTGTGCAAACGGGCAGGTCAGGGTCAAGCTCAGGCATGGAGCTGCTCCTGAAGCGCAGGAAGCCTGCGGTCATATCATCATTTTCAGCCGCTATAATGACGTTTATCATTGCGATATTGTTGTCCTGCTCACGAAGCTCCGATATCATCATCGAAAGCTCTTCATAGTCGGGGTCGTGGGTAAGGTCTGACATGCGTCTTGCATTATTGTCGCATTCAGCTGTTTTATGGAGATGGTCGAGCAGGAAAGCTCCGGTGTCGGGTAATGCCTGAGAAAGTGCGTCCCATGCCGTGCCGAATATAGTGCTCCATGTGGAGGTATGCGCCTTATCCATTAATATCAACTCATTTCATGATTTTAAAGATTACAAAAGATTATATATATAAACTAGTATATACCACATTTGTCTAATTGTCAAGTAATTCCTTTGCGGAAATAAAATGTGCAAAGGCAAATACAGCAGGCGAGTTCCAGTATATGGTTATCTCGTTGAGGGAATAGCACCTGAAATCATCTGCAAAGCATTTCATAGGCGGAGTGCCGTCTGCTATCAGAATTTGAGCATCAGGATCGTTTCTGCCACGGTTTGCACCGCCGCTTACCATGCCGGGGATACATTCCTCTATTCCGTCCGCATGTGACGGGCGGAGATGAGGATAGTTTATCGGTGTGGTACCGATGCCGCTGACATAGCAGTAGCCTGTTGCATTTGTTCCGAGAAGATAGTGCAGCTGAGCTGCGGCGTGCTGCTCGAACTTTTTTTCACCCGTGAAGCGATATGCAAGGAGAAGCACCATCGCATGCTTCATGACCGTCATATTGCTGCCCCAGTTGAAGTGATACGGAGCCATTGTAACACCGTAGCCGTTTTTGTCGGCAAGCTCTGAAAGGTGATATGCTTCGTTTATGTAGTTTTGCTTAAGGTCTTTCTTTATGCTTTCATCACCGTTTTCGCAAAGGATATAGGACAGCGCTGCAAGACCGCCCATATCTGCATAGCCAAGGGCGGTAAGATGCATATCCTCTTTCAGCAGCTCCATGAATGTCTTATGAAACCTATCTTCGCCCGTCAAGGAGAATAGCTCTGCCGCTGCCCATAGCCTGTTGTCACGGTCGCTGCATTCACCGTAGCCGCCCGTGGTACATTCCGGTCTGTTCTGGAACAGCATGTCAGGGTCGTTTTCCAGCCATTCATAGCTATTCAGTGCACATTGCTTAAGTTTTTCTGCATACCCACTGTCAAATTTGTTGTAAACAGTTGCCGCAAGCGCCATCACTGCTGCGGTATCAGCTGTTGCCATAGATGACGGCGGAAGCAGATACATCTGCTCTTTGTCGTCCTCTGGCATGATGAAGGGTGCATGTCCCTTTGTGGTAGCCTTATGGTAGACCGCACCGTCACTGCGCTGCAGCTTCATTATCCAGTCAAGCTCCACCTTGCATTCTGCGAGGATATCGGGCAGCATTCCGCCGCTCTCGGGAATACAAAGATCCTGTGCGTCAAATGCGTCGGGGTAGAGCTTATATGCATACAGCAGGTGTGCAAGAGCGCATGCTCCTGCTGTGACGTATCTGCCGTAGTCACCTGCGTCATGCCAGCCGCCGCTTACATCAAGGCTGATGCTCCTGTCATCCCAGACAAGTGCCTTTTCGGTGTGGCAGGGCGCATGAGAAAAAACGCCTGCGTGTTCCTTTTTCAGACCGCAGCCGCAGCGAAGATAATAGAAAGCCTTTGACAGTGCGTTGAAGGTCTGCTGATAAACGTCATCGGATATCGAGAATGCATGTGAACATTCTCCGCTTTCAGTTACAAGCCTGTAGCTTCCACATTTATTAAGCTCGGAGAAATCTGCGATATACACATCATCACCCGAGCATTCACATGCACCGAAGTGTACGGTATTGCCGCTGAAAACGCATCTGCCGTCCTCAGAAACGACGGAAAAGCTGTCAGAGGGAACCGTGATGACCGCAGTTTTTTTCATATTCCGCTTATAACCTGCCTGATCGATATGGATACAGTGCTTATTTCTGTCCATGATAATTCTCCTTGATATAGTTTTATATGATTATACCTTAAATGGACAAATATGTCAATCGGGGTTTACAAATTATACTTTTTGGTGTATTATATTATCAGATATAACAGAAAGGGTGAGTTTCTTTGAAGATATCAAAAAGAATAATGGCGGTGCTTATTTCGGGAGCGATGCTGCTGTCGTCAGCCTGTACGGATAACGGCGCACAGGTGCCTATGGCATCAGATGTACAGCAGACTACGTCCGTAGAAGCGACTGAAAGCAGCACTTCTTCATCTGTGGCAACGTCAGATACATCAGCAGTGGAAAGTACTTCGACCACTGCGGTGACATCAGCATCATCCGTGGCAGATACTACCGTATCGCAGAGTACTTCCACCACTTCATCAGAGCCACAGGATGTCCCCGACGGCCAGACTCTGTCGGTGACCTGCACTATCCCTAACAGCTGGCAGGAGGGCGGTATGGAGTGCACACAGATCGATGTTGTAGTCCGCAATATCTCCGACAGTGATATCGAGGGCTGGACGATAGATATGACCCTCGGTCAGGAGCACGAGGTGATGCAGTACTGGAACACCGAAGTCAAACCAAACGGCACAGTTCTTTCCTGCACGAATGTGGGATATAACGCACTTATCCCCACAAACGGTGAAATTACTTATGGAGTGATCGTAAAGTCCGCTTCTCCCATAAATGATATAACCTGCTCCGCAGGCGGAAGTAAGCTCCCAACAACACAGGAGAACACTAAGCCTGTACAGACTGCTACATCCACTGCCGCTCCGTCAGCGCCGCAGATAGCTCCCCCTGAAAAAACAGGAAGATACGGACTTGTGTCGGAGTGCGGTCAGCTTTCTGTAAAGGGCGCAGACCTTGTTGACAAAAACGGCGATCCCGTACAGCTTCGTGGTATCTCCACACACGGAATACAGTGGTTTCCTGCGTTTGCGAATAAGTCTGTTTTCAAGCACCTGCGTGACGAGTGGAACGTAAATGTCATCCGACTTGCAATGTACACGGGCGCAGGAGAGGGCTACACCGACAGCACAAAGGCAGGCATAGAAAAGACCGTGCAGGACGCTGTAGACGCATGTATCGAGCTTGACCTGTATGTTATCATTGACTGGCATGTGCTTCAGGATCAGTCACCGCAGGTACGAAAGGCAGACTCGCTTAGATTTTTTGAATACATGTCAAAGAAATACGCCGATCATCCAAATGTGATATACGAGATCTGCAACGAGCCTAACGGCTACGCTTCGTGGGAAGGTGATGTAAAGCCGTATGCGGAGGAGGTCATCCCCGTTATACGTGCGAACGACCCAGACAGCATCGTGATAGTCGGAACACCCACATGGTCGCAGGATATAGACAAGGCTCTTGCTTCACCGCTTGGGTTCGACAATGTTATGTATGCGCTGCATTATTACGCCGCAACACATACCGACTGGCTCCGTGACAGGCTCAAGACCTGCTACAGCAACGGACTTCCTGTCTTTGTATCGGAGTTCGGAAACTGCGATGCATCGGGCAACGGTCAGAACAACTGGGATCAGGCGAAAAAGTGGTTCGAGCTTATGGACAGCCTTAATATCAGCTATGTGAACTGGTCGCTTGCCGATAAGGCAGAAGCTGCATCGCTGCTGAAGCCGGGAGCAAGCACTACGGGCGGCTGGTCAGATAACGAGCTGACCGAAAACGGTAAGTTCATGAAGTCCTGGTTAAGAGATCATCAATAATAATGCAGACCCTGAGTTTTTTCTCAGGGTCTGTGTGTTATTCAACTATTCCGCCGCCCCATTCCACAATGGTAAAGCCGTTCCTGTCGTAGCTCGGAAGCTGCTGCGGAGCGATATCCACAAAGGTGTCAGAGGGATAGTAGGTCATAAATACTCTTATCTCACTGTCGGGGGCAGGGGACACGCAAAGCGGGACAGAGCGTGCATATTCCTCGGTGTGGAGCGATATCACGTTGTACTCGTTGTCCTGCATCTGCGGCAGCCAGTAGA
>JAGAKC010000440.1 GCA_017848155.1 Oscillospiraceae bacterium
GATTTCTACAACAACCAACGTATTCAACTTAAAACAAAACTGACTCCGTCAGAAAAACGAAGTCAGTATGTTGCTTAAATTTTGATTCTTTTACCTACCATAGGGGTTTTTGTGCTGTCCGCACAATTTGGGGCGGTGCACCAACGACGAAGGGTGTTTTCTATTCCTATATTATGGATTATAGGTAACCATGGTGGAGCCGAGGCACCATTACAGATACACAGAGTAAAAACGCTCTCTGTATTTGGCTTAACTAAGCCGATTGTAGTTACCCGTTGTTCGTAAACCTGAAAGCAGTTTACGGACAATCCGATATTGATCTGTTGTTATTATACACCTCGGATGGAAATATGTCAAGCTCGCAGAGTTTTATACTCCGCAATCCACATAATACAGAGCCTGTGCCTTGAACATCTCGGCATAGATACCGTCGCTGCGCTCTGCAAGCTCATCATGGGTGCCATATTCCTTGATGGTATCCTCTGCAAATACGGCTATCCTATCGCAGAACTTACAGCTTGAAAGGCGATGGGAAATATAGATCGCTGTCTTTCCTCCTACAAGCGTGTTGAACTGTCGGTAGATATCGTACTCCGCAACAGGGTCAAGCGCCGCTGTCGGCTCGTCGAGAATTACTATGGGCGCATTGCGGTAGAGCGCACGGCTGATGGCAGTCTTTTGCTGCTGACCGCCTGAAAGCTCCGTTCCCTTTTCGTCAAAGGATTTGAAAAGGGTAGTGTCAAGTCCGTGCTCCAGCTTCTGAGCATCCTCGTAAAAGCCTGAAAGCTTCAGCGTTTCTTCTATGCGGCTATCGTCTGCATCCTCGGAAAGAGCGATGTTCTCACGCAGGCTGAATGCAAACAGCTGAAAATCCTGAAATACAACGGCAAAAAGCCTGCGATATTCCTCATCGGAGTATTCCTTGATATTTACGCCGTCGATGAGTATCTCGCCCTCGGTAACGTCATACAAACGGCAAAGGAGCTTTATGAAAGTGGTTTTACCTGCGCCGTTAAGTCCCACGATGGAGAGATGCTCACCCGAGCGTATCTTTATATTTACATCACGCAGGACGTAATTTTCCGAGCGGGGATATTTAAAGCTTACATGGGAGAATTCAATAGTGTGCTTGCCCTTGCTTACAGGCTTTGTACCCTTGGTCATGGCGGCGGGATATGCTGTGAATTCGAGATAGCGGTGCGCATAACGACAGCGCTTGCGAAGCTCCTGCACAGAGGAGACTACATTGAACAGGCTGTGGTACAGATTAACCGCACTGCTTACGCACATCGAGAAATCACCTATGGATATCGCTTTGGTTACCGCAAGATAGCCTATGTAAAAATAGCTGATACCGTCACGCAGAGCATTTACGCCGTCCTTGCCCAACCCAAACGGACGCATGGTTCGCTGTTGGCTTTTCCATATACCAATCCAATTGTCGGTGAAGGTATCAGCCTTTTTGCACATCATATCCGCACTGTCATAAAGGCGGATATCCTTTCCGTAGCGGAAGTCAGACAGCTGATAGAACATATACGCCCAAATTCTGTTCATCTTCGAAAGCCTGAGGAAATCCTCTTCCTCGATCTTGTTTATCTTAGCGTTGAGAAGCGTTATCAGAAGCAGGGAAATTATCTGTACAGGCAGCAGAAGCGGACAGGTTATGATGATAATTACAGTAACTCCACAGAGTACAGCGATGTTCATTGTGATATTGAAAAGCTGATCGAGCACTCCCACAACGCCGCCGCTGTACCAGCTCATACCGTCCTTTGCCTTGGCTATCTTATCGAGGGCTTCGGGGTCCTCAGTGTGCTCAAAATCCATCGACATCGTGTGCTTTGAAAGCTCCACCTCAAAATACTGGTTGAACCACTCACGAATTACATCAATGATATGATGAGAAAGGGCATTCAGCAGATTTGCCACAAGCGATATGCCGAGAATAAGCGCCGCAAAGAGTATGACCTTCGTAAGATGCTCCTCAACAGGCGCTCCGCCGATGATAAGAACAAGCTCATCTATCAGGAATTTCGGCAGGAGTATCCCGACCGTGTGCAGAGCTAACTGCGCCACGAACTGGAGCGCATACACAAAGAACAGCGATGGCTTTTCCTTGCATACAGTCTTTAGCATAAACCGCAGAGTTTCGCCCACAACAGGCTGTTGTTTTTCCTTTTTATGCACCTGCAAACACCTCGCTTTCAGGATCATCTACATAATACTGCGCCTGGATACGGAACATCTCCGCATAAGCGCCGCCGCTTTCCAGCAGGCTTTCATGCGTGCCGTATTCCACCATCTCTCCGTCCTTGAACATCGCCACATTGGAGCAGAACTGGGTCGAACTAAGACGGTGGCTGATGTATACTGCGGTCTTTCCGCCGATAAGCTTGTCGAAGTCGCTGTAAAGCTTGCTTTCCGCAAGTGCGTCCAGTGCCGCTGTCGGCTCGTCAAGCACTACAACGGGAGCGTCCTTGTAGAGCGCTCTGGCAAGGGCGAGCTTTTGCTTTTCACCGCCCGAAAGGTCAACTCCGTCATCGTGGATGACCTTGAGCATCTCGGTGGAGATGCCATTGGGAAGCTCTTTCAGCTTTTCGCCGAAGCCTGCGTCCACAAGGCACTTTTCCGCCCTCTGCTTGTCGGTAGCCTCGGGAGTATCCATTGAAACATTCTCGGCAAGCGGGAATGCAAACAGCTCCACATCCTGAAACACAGGCGCAAAAACGCTGTAATAGCTTTTCTTGCTGTAAGTGTTGATGTTCACTCCGTTGAGCAGTATCTCGCCCTCGGTAGGCTCATACAATCGGAGAAGCAGCTTTATGAACGTGGATTTGCCTGCACCGTTAAGTCCCACCACCGCAAGACGTTCTCCTGCCTTGAGGGTGATCGACAGATTTTTCAGCGCATATTTTTCCGCCTTGGGATACTTGAAGGAAACATTGCGGAACTCGAAGCCGTAGCTATCGCAAACGGGAACAGGCTCGCCCTTGTCAGCATAGTCCTTTTCAAAATCCATAAAGCTGCGGAAATCATCCACCTGACGACTGCAATCAAACAGTGTAGTAAAGCTGTTCAGCAGCTTGCTTATGTAGTCGTAAAAGGTGGTAGCCGAGGCAAGATACAAGCTGAAATTACCGATGGTCATCTCGCCCTGTACTGTCTTATATATCAGCCACACATAAACCACGGTGCGTGAAAGTGTGAGCAGAACATTCGCTACGATGCTGCTTGTATACCACATCTTTGCATTTCTTACCTGTGCATCGCAGCGCTCTTTTTTCATGGCCTGCAGCTTTTCGACCAGCCAGTCCTTTAGTCCGAACATTCGGATATCCTTTGCACTGTCGAAGTTTGTGGTGATGTCGCGCATATAATTATCCCTGCGCCACCAGTTTGCGAGAGGGTCCCATATCAGCTTTTTGCTTTTCTTCTGTATGTGGAGCGTGTAGAGGGAATTCGCCACGCATACCACCAGCATGAGGAGCACTATCCAGATATTCATAGTTCCGAGGATGATAAGACCTACGGTAACCACCGCCACCGACATGAGCAGGTCAACTACGGCTCTCATCATGCCCTCGACGCCGTTTGTGTTTCCGCCGCAGGCATTATCCGCTTTCTGATAGCAGTCCATCACATCAGAGTTTTCCAGGTGCTGAAAATCCAGGCTCATCACCTTTGCGTTCTTCTCGGACATAAGACGGCATCGTGTGGAGATGTACCTCCACCATATTTCGCTGTAGTAATATGTATTGAGCATAGTGGAGATCATCTGTATCAAAGCAAACATCACCATGAGCCACAGCAGGCTTTCCACACCCTTTTCACCCGTTATCATATCAATGACAAACTTAGAGATGAATGTCCACAGATACTGCATGACAGGCGCACATATCACACCGATAGGGATAAGCACCAGAAACCATTTGTTGTGGCTTATCATTGCTTTCAGCACATAGCGTGTGTTGCTCAGTACGCCGTAATCCTTATGAAGCGGATTTTTATTCTCCTCTTTTATTTCTTTCTTTTTCATGGTTTACTCCTTCTTGCCGTTTTTGATAAAGGCAAGCTCGTTTCTGTGGATCCATTCTCCGCCGCCCTCACGACTGCACGTCTGCATAGAATAATTTTGCGGGGTTTTCAACATACCGTCAACCGCCACAAGCACCATCAGAGGCATAACGGTACGTGTGTGGGCTGCGTGATAGATACTTTCGCTTTTGTTAAATTCGTTAATGATCTGTGCCTTGAAAAAAGTGTGCTTTACAACTGAATCAGCAAGAAATTCAAGTGCTTTTTCGACCTTTTCAACAGGGATATCAAGCTGTATTGCAATAGTCTGCGACCGCACGCTTTCGTCCCATTTCAGGCTCATCATAAATAGCGTTATCTTCAGATTATCCTTATCCCCGAAAAATCTGAAAAGCTTTGTCATGTCATTAAGCCTCTGCTCATCCGAAAAATACCTTGCAAATCCGTTTTCGGGTTCCTTTATCAGCATATAATACTCAAGGCTTTTGTTCAGGGACATGAATGATGTGCCGCAATTCATGTTCAGCTGTGAGGCAAGGTAACCGTTCTTTTCGTCGTCAATTACATTTCTGTCATAATAGACTTTCTGCGAACGCCAGCTTGCCACCTGCATCGACCACAGTATCTTCATCATCTGCTCAAAGTATTCGCCGTGGTCGTATTTGCTGCCCTTTTTCTTGATCTCAATACTCTGCAGTTGGTCGAGTATACGCTGTTCAAGAGATATATCATCTGTGGCTCTGCCATAAAGATGATCTATTGAAACGCCGAAGAAATCCGCTATCTGCGGAAGCAGATCGCCGTCGGGATAGCTCCCGTTCTCCCATTTGCTGACCGCCTGCGGACTTACTCCGAGATGAGACGCGAGTACATCCTGGGTTATTCCTTTTTCCTTGCGAAGCTTCTGAAGCTGAACAGAGAATGTTGTATCCATATTTCAAAACCCCTTTCGGTTGTGTTGTATACAGTGTATCACAAAAAGCGGTTGTTGTAAATACAAAATATCAACTGTAATTCTATTATTAGTGTGATGATAGCTTAAAATCAACTTTTGGTTGAAACGGGGCGCAGGAACAAACAATAATTATCATTGGCTATATTTTCCTTACATTGGATTACGAAGTCCCCCCTCTGTACCTCGCTAAGATTCAGTAGTTGTCCTTGTAGGAGTATGCTAGAAAGGGCCAAGAGAATAATACGTAAATGTTATAAAAATGATTTCGCCTGAATGAAAGGATAATTATGTAAAGTGGGTATTCTGGAAATGTGTACCCGCTTTTCTGTTGAAATATAATGCACCTCCAAAAATGTGGACTTTTTGGAGGTGCATATTGCTTTGTGGTTCTGTTGATAAAAAGGTTAGTGTTCCTCTCTGCTTTTTTCAAATAAGCTCACCGCATATTCCGAAAAAGGCGTATCAAGATAAACATAGTTGAATTCACGGAAAACATCCCAACCCTTAATGCGGAATTCAGCAAGTGCATCATTATTCTCGCCTACTGCACGATAGGCGAATGTGATACAGTTGTTGTTCTCCAACAGCTTTGTAATAAGTCCGAAATTGCTGATGGTCGTAATTCTGTCAAACTCCGCAAAAGAGTGATTATATTCTGTAAGAAGCTGTCCGAGAATATCTCTTGTGCCGCTGCCCTCTTCACGAAGAATAAGATCTTCTCTCCATATCTTATCAATCGGAACAGTTTTGTTTGCAAAAGGATGTTTTTTTCCGCAGAGTCCCACAAACGGCTCTTTTCTGTAAAGCCTTGAAACGTATCTGCTTTTGTCGAAATAACCCTCTATGAGCGCAAAATCCAGCTTTCCTGCGGATAATTCCGATAACAATGTTTCGGTGTTTTCCACATTGACGGAAATACTGTTTTTCGGCACTGAAAGAAATGTGGAAATGTGCTTGTCGATAACATACTCACCGATTGTTTTTGTTGCACCGATTGAAAGGCTTACGCCATCACTGTGCTCAAGCTCAGCTTTCAGCTTTTTCTCCTGATACAGGACATTTTCTGCATACTTTTGCAGAAGCTCAGCCTCTTTGGTCATAGTCAGTGTTCTGCGGTCGTAACTGAACAGCTTACAGCCGTACTGTTCCTCAAGAAAATGGATATGCTGTGTGACGGCTGGCTGTGTCATATTTAAAAGCTCCGCTGTTTTACGGTAGTTCATCACTCTGCACAGCATTAAAAATGTTTCAATCCTTGTATCAATCATATATTTCTCCTTGATAGATAAGTATATCTTATCTGCTGATATTAAATGATAATTTGATTTTATCATATTTCTATGGTAAAATCAATACATAAGGAAAAAATAAGGAGAATGTTATGGAAAAGATAAAAAACGTGGGAAAATTAGTGCCGGGGTTTTCCCTTGCACTTGCAATAGCGGCGGTAGCAAAGCTGATAGAAAGCTTACTGCCTATTCATTTGATTGGTGCGTCGGTTATCGCGCTTTTCATCGGTATGATAATCAATCACTTCTGGAAACCGAATGAAATCTTCTCGGGCGGTCTGAAATTCACATCGAAGAAGATACTGAAATTCGCTATTATTCTGCTTGGTGCAAGTCTTAATATCAGTATTGTGCTTGAAGTCGGAAAAATGTCATTGTGCGTTATGGTGTTTACGCTTTTCACCTGCTTTGGTATCGGGCATTTTGTCGGCAAGGCTCTGAAAATAAACTGGAAATTATCTAACCTCATTTCAGCAGGAACGGGTATTTGCGGAGGTTCGGCCATCGCGGCGATCGCTCCTGTTATTGACGCCGACGACAGCGATATTGCATACGCGATGTCTGCAACCTTTCTTTTTGATATGGCAATGATCGTGCTGTTTCCTATTATGGGACAGGCAATGGGACTATCGGATATGGCTTACGGATTATGGGCAGGCACAGCCGTAAACGATACATCAAGCGTTGTTGCGGCTGGGTATGCCTTTTCTGAAGCGGCAGGCGATTTTGCCACAATGGTAAAGCTCACCCGCACACTTTCCATTATCCCGACAGTTATCACCTTTGCTCTTATAAGCGCACATCTTAAACGCAAGGAAGCAGGTGCAAACGGCGAGGCAGTCAAAGCAAAGTTCAGCATTACAAAAATTATCCCTTGGTTCATTCTCGGTTTTTTAGCGCTTACTGTTATAAACAGCTTTGGTGTAATACCTACGGTAGTTTCTTCTGGAATGAAGGATGTAAGTAAGTTCCTTATGGTATCTGCACTTGCAGCAATCGGTCTGAACACTAGCTTCAAGGATATGAAGAAGTCAGGCTTTGCACCAATGCTTCACGGTTTCATTATCTCTGCACTCGTAGTTGTAGTTGCAATTGCTGTTGAATACTGTATGGGAATCGTTTAAATCGACCATTGCATATAAAGCTCCGTATCAGCCGTTTGTGATTACAGTCACAGGCGGCTTTCTTCGTTTCGTGAAGATTTAACGATTACTTGATTTTTTAACGATTACCCACTATTTAACGATTGCTCTAAAAATTCAGCAATCACTCCCATCGTTAATAATTCAGTTTGCTCTAAATAGCACAAAAATGCCACAGCTTTGATGCTGTGGCATTTTATAGTTGATGTTCAGCAAATGGCTTGGTTGAGCCATTTGCTCGAATGGTAAAAAGTGATAAACAGCAAATTGTATCAAATCTACCGTGTCACGTGGTCGTGTAAATAGTGGTCGGAATAGATTTTTTGTTTGAATTGGTTACTTTTTATCAGGCTTTTCCGCAAACTTGCGGATTTCCTCTGCAATAATATCAGGCTCCTCAACGTGAATGTAATGTCCGCATTCAAGCAGGATATTTTCAACATTCCTGCCTGTATAACGTTCTGCAAGCGTCAGATATTTCTCGGGTTCACTTGGAAACATTACTGCCGCCATTTGTTTTGACGTAAAGAACAGC
>JAGAKC010000441.1 GCA_017848155.1 Oscillospiraceae bacterium
CCCTGAACATATCAAGGCAGTTATTGCTTGCCGCTCCGTCAGTACCGATGGCAAAACGCGTCATTCCGTGCTTTTTCATATTGCAGATAGGTGCGATACCGCTTGCGAGCTTAAGGTTTGATGATGGATTAGTCACCATCCACAGACCCTTGTCACGGAATATCTCCATGTCCTTTTCGTCAAACCACACGCAATGGAAGCCACCGCCGCCGTATTCCAGCATTCCAAGCTTATCAAAAAGCTGCGTGGGAGTGATACCGTATCTTTCGATACAGCCGTCCACCTCTGCCCTTGTTTCACTGTTATGTGTGTACATGGGAGCCTTGTACTTCTGCGAAAGGGCAGCCATACCCTCAAGAGTTTCTCGCTTTGTCGTGTACTCCGCATGGAAACCGAGCTGATAAGAGATAAGCTCTTTATAGCTGTTGAACTTGTTATACTCCTCCTCGATGCCCTCGACAGTACCGCCGAAATCATTTATAGAGCCGCAGAGAACAGTCCTGAATCCCATGTCGGTGTTAGCCTTTGCATAGCTGTCCAGCTTGAAATACATATCAAAGGACGACGTTATTCCGCTTGTGAGATACTCCATATTTCCGAGCTGGGTAAATACGTAGATAGCCTCCTCCGTGAGCTTTGCCTCGTGAGGAAATACCTGATCATACAGCCATTCGTTAAGCGGAAGATCGTCGGCAAAGGATCGGAGAAACGTCATAGCCGTGTGAGTATGCGCATCCTTGAAGCCGGGAATTATCAGCTTGCCTGTGAGGTCTATCTCTCTGTCAAAGGCTCCTGCTTCACTTTCAGGCGCACCTACATAGGATATCCTGCCGCCGTCAGTGTGAAGCTCACCCTCGATGATCCTGTCATCGGTCATGGTAAGTATCTTTGCATTGTAAAATCTGAGTTTCATATCGCCTACTCCTTTATCGTTTACAGGAACAGCTTTGCAAGGCTCTCGGTATAAGGATATCTTGCAATTCCACGCTCCGTTATTATTGCGGTTATAAGCTCTGCATCGGTGACATCAAACGCAGGATTGAAGCATTTTACCTCCGCTTCGGCCACAGGCTTCTCAAAGAACTTTGTCTTTATCTCCTCGCCGCTGCGCTCCTCTATCACTATCTCATCGCCGCTCTTACAGTTGAAATCTATCGTAGAGGACGGACAGAACACATAGAACGGTATACCGTGATATTTTGCATTTATTGCCACAGAACGGGTACCTATCTTGTTTGCGGTGTCGCCGTTTGCCGCTACTCTGTCGCAGCCCACAAAGCATGCATTTATCTTGCCCTGCTTCATAAGCAGCGACGCTGCATTGTCGCATATCAACGTCACATCTATCCCTGCATGGTTAAGCTCAAAGGATGTAAGACGTGCGCCCTGAAGCAGCGGACGTGTTTCATCAGTGTATGCGTGGAACTCATATCCACGCTCCTTACCGAGAAGCAGCGTACCCAGTCCCGTGCCGTATTCGGTCGCAGCAAGTGCACCCGCATTACAATGAGTAAGTATTCCGTCGCCGCTCTTTACGAGCGTTAGTCCGTTTTCCGAGATGCGGCGGCACATATCACGGTCCTCATCATATATCGCCATACATTCAGCCTTAAGTATCGGAAGCAGCTGTGTCCTGCTCATTCCCTCATGAGCACGCACCGTATCAAGCATCCTGTTCACAGCATAGCTGAGGTTTACAGCTGTGGGACGTGAGGAATCAAGGTACTTCCCTGCCCTTGTAAGGTCAGACAGGAAATCATCATAGCTCTCGTGAGGTATCTGCTGTGCAAGCACGTACATTCCGAAGCCTGCCGCAACGCCTATTGCAGGCGCACCACGTACCCTCAGCTCAAATATAGCTTCCCATATATCCTCCGCCTTTGTCAGCGAAAGGTACTTTATCGTATTCGGAAGCAGGGTCTGGTCTATCAGCTCCACCGCTTTTCCGTCGTCAGAAAGCCTGACGGTAAATATCTTATCGTTCATGGTATCTCCTGTTATGCAAGCATTGCGGCAAGTTGTCCTGCCGCAATACCTGTATCAATTGAAATAAACAAGGTCACTTTCAGCTTTTTCAGTGGGCGCTATCTCCCTCGCAACCAGCACAGGACCTGTACCCTTATATGCTGACTGCTTCTCGGAGATTATCTCACCGCAGACCTCTACCCATTCGCCGTCGGCAAAGTTCTTCTCCTCGGGAGTCTTTACCAGTATGCCTACCACCGCAATGTCATCTGCATAGCAGGTCATTGCACGTCTTGAGATGAC
>JAGAKC010000442.1 GCA_017848155.1 Oscillospiraceae bacterium
CCTGGCTTGCTAATTTAGAAGCAGAAGAACGGGAACGTACCGGAATTAAAAATTTAAAAATAAAGTTCAACCGTGTATTCGGTTATTAATATCGTACATGGTAAGCAGATCATAATCCGCCGTGCAGTTACGTATAAACACGAACCTGTCTGTATCTCCGATCAGCGCAGCCTCGGGATATAAGGCAGCGCAATCGATTCCGCTTATATCCCTGATACCATCGAAGTGCTCAATCGTTTTATCATCGGATACTCTATCAAGATATCTTCCGTCCCGAACTATATGGTAATTCACTACCGCCGTTTCGCCCTTGCCCGTGTAGGTAAAATAGGAATGATAGGTCTGACCCACATAAAGCTCGCCGTCCTTGTCAGCAAAGATATCCATGCCGTCCCAACCGTCAACCGAAAATTCCTGCGGCATATCCTTAAGGATGATATCCATCGTCTGTCCTATGTTTGCGGAGAATGTTATCTGCTTTTCGGTGTAGTCATAGACATATACTCCGCCTGCGCCATCCACAAATGCGACTGTTTTTTCATCCGCATAGATGACGTGCGGATATTCCGACCCGAAGCTCACGTTCAATACATGCTCCTGCGTTACTGATACCAGCGGAAAACGATTTGGAAACACTTGCTGTTCATCCAGAACATACTGGGGCGGCTCCTCCACAGCTGTGGCAGTGCTTGCTGCCGCCGATGATGAGCCAACAAGATCAACACCCTGCGATCTGCCGAATACACCCAGCTTTCCCAGTCCTACGCAAAGTCCTGCCGCCGCAGCAACAGACGCCACGGGAATAACGATATTCCGTATCATCTTTGCCTTATTATTTTCAAGACGATCGGCATTTGCCGCTTCCTCTATCAGCTTATCGCTGATATCATTCATCGCCCTGTTAAGCTTATCTTTCATAATGTATAACCCTCCTTCTTGAGGTATTCACGAAGCCTTTTAAGTGTGCGTGACAGACGTGATTTTACCATACTCTGTCCCACATGAAGCTGCTTTGCGATATCCGCTATGCTATCCCCGAACCAGAATCTGCGCATAAATATCACACGTGTATCACGATCGCTGCTTTCCAGAAAGTCATTCAGCAGCTGTGTAAGCGTACCCTCGCTCAGCCTGTCCTCTGCACAGCCTGCCGCTGCGATGCAGTCCGCAAGTTCATCAAGCGGCACCGAGTGGCTGCGCTTTGCAGCATTGTTATAATCATATCTGTCCAGTGCCGTTCTGCGTGCAATCTTGCAGAGATATGCGCAAAGGCGCTGCGGCTTATTTGGCGGTATACTGTTCCATGCTTTAAGGCATGCCTCGTTCTCACATTCCTCAGCGTCCTGTACATTCTGCACTATACTGTATGCAACGCTTCGCATAAGACGCCCGTACATACCCTTCGTTTCCGCTATAGCCGATTCATCTCGTTCAAGGAAAAGCTGTACTATCTCCCGATCGGTCATATTCATCCCCCCTTAGCAGGTACCATGCGGAGCTTTTTTCTCCGTTTTTTGAGCTCATACATTATGACGGAACAATTTCCCTTTGGTCGCAAAAGATCCCTGCCGATATTACGACAGGGATCGAACTTATTAATATACAACGCACCACGGCGATATAGCATGCTTCGGCAGATAGTTTATAGGATTCACACAGATACCGTTGATACGCACCTCAAAATGCAGATGGTTACCTGTAGAATAGCCTGTAGAACCTACGTCTGCGATCTGCTGACCCTGTGTTACCTTTTCGCCAACGGTAACATGCAGATAGCTTGCATGTCCGTATACTGTTTCAATGCCGTTGCCGTGATTGATGGTCACACAATAGCCATAACCGCTCCGCCATCCAGACTGGGTAACAGTACCCGACTCTGCTGCGATAATAGGTGTACCGTAAGGCGCACGGATATCGATACCCGCATGTCGGTAGTATCCTCCGTAGCCGTACATCATCTCGCTTATCTCGCCGCCCGTGGGACCGCCGACAGGCCAGTACATCTGACCTATCTCAACATCCTGAATACTGATGGGCAGATCTGTAGGATGGGGCTTTGTGCCGAGAGCCACCACCTTTACCGTAGGCTCAGTGACAGTCTGACGCTTAAGTATCTTCTTGCGCACCTGCTGACCGTTGATATAAGAAACATCAGCGGTAATACGGTCTGTGCCATATACACCCTCCTGTACGACCACCGGCACGCCGTCATATCTGGAGCTGTCCTCCTGATAGGTAGTTTCATACGGAGTTGCCTCGTCATATATCTCTGTTCTTGTTACCGTGACATTGAGATACGGTATCTCCTGGTCGATGAGTATCTGATCTCCCACGTACATCATGTTAGTGGAGAAGCCGGGGTTCAGCGCTTCGACCTCCTCCACGGTCATACCCAGCTTAGTCGCAACGCCAAGCGGAGAATCACCATCAACAACTGTATAATAGTCAGCGACCGATCTCTTTGATGTGATGATATCGATGACCGATTCCTCGCTCACGATACTGTCACTGAGGTAAAGACCCGGCTCATATGTAACAGGCGTTTCAAATGCCACCTTTTCGTTTGCTGCGCCCGTTCTGTATACATCCAAAAGTCCGTCCAGGGCATTGTCGATAATATCCTTATCAAGGATAGCACCGTAGAACGAGCTTCCGATATAAAGACCATACGCATACTCTATCTCTGCGCCCATGGATGTGAGCAGCTTGTCAGCAAGCTGATTTTCGGTAAGAGTGCTTCCATACTCAACGGATTCCAGCTGATACTGCGGCGTAAACGTCACAGGCTCCTTGCTGCCATCCATATAGTTTATACGCTGCTGTACTATACGTTCAGCATTTGTAAATACAGTTTCACTCTCGATATACCCGACGAAATCGCCGTTTACACTTAATCTTACCGCATAAGTCATATTGTTTGCATATGTGACGATATTGAACAGCATCACCATGCTGACAACAGGAAGCGCATAATTGAAGACCGAATAAGCAAGACCGTGTTTTCCAAAAAGGAATCGGCCAATAAATCTGATGACCGCCAGCAGCGCACTGAAAAATCCCTTTTCACGACGTACCTTCGCCACATCAGCAGCTCCAAGCCTGAATGCCTTGCCGTACCTTACAAACGGCGAAGCAAGTAAACGACCTGCTTTTTTAAACCATCCTGCTATCGCCTTGCCGATGGCAGAAAGGCGCTCCTCATTATGCTGAACGAAACCACAAACGCCATCCTTTATTGCACCTAACACCGTCATCAGCACTGACAACAGGTATTCTCCTGCTGCGCTGAGATGATCGTACAAAGTCGTGCGTGGCTTCTTTTTCAGCGATCTGTTATCTGTATCGGAAACCATGTTTCCTCCTTTGCTCTGAAACACATAAACCTGACCAACATCGGATGTCACTTCCTTTTCAGAAGCATACCTGTCGGCTCATCTTTTTTCTTATGCTGTCCATTATAACACAGCTGTAACCGATTTGCAACCATTTGTAACCGTTTTGTAACCATTCGCTCCTGTTTTTTAGCAGCATTGCACAATTCACAGAATAAATTTTATTCAAAACCAATAAAATATTTGCTTTATTTTACTATTAACTCAGGAAATATCAGGCGTCAATACCTACAGCTCACGATTTATCCAGCTGATCAACAGGATAGGGGATATCGTAAACGTCGTTCATGTCTTCTATAGATATCCTCATATTGACATCACGTGTAACACCATCAGTCCCTGTGACCTCACCTGCTTCGATAAAAGACGTAATAAAGCCATCTCTGTCTATTTCAAACGTTGTCGTAAGGGAGGAAAAACTGCTGACATCCTCAAGCATGCCCTGTGTCGAGCTGTTGAGCCTGTCCGTATCATAGGTATAGATAACAGTCATACCCTCGTCCTCGCTGCCGGATACCTGTGCCGATCGCACAGAAGTCCCGTCAAGGAAAAAGATGCCTCCGTCGGCATAGGGATACCGATTCTCTCTGTTATATATATTATATATGTAGTTTTCATCGTCAGGAGTGATAACCGACCACATCTCATCGCCTGCGTCCTTGTAAAAATACTCGGCGCCATCGCTGTATGCGTACATCTCCGCTTCTCCGTCCCTGCCGTAATAGCTGAAGATCATTTCATCGCTGTTATTTACGAAAAAAGCAAATTCCATTATCTGCTCACCGGTAGTAAGATCAGTCATAATGGCACGGCCACTGTCCAGCGACTCATATTTTTCCTTTGCGGCTTTTACCATCTCATAGCCCTCAGGAAGCCGGGGCATACAGCCGCACATAGCAGATATCATGACCACAGCAAATACCGCAGATATAATCCTCTTCATTTGTCCTCCGAAAACAAAACGGGCAGAAACCCGACTAAAAGCCGATCTCTGCCCTGCCGACCGCCAAAAGGCGGAAAATTACATAAAATAAGTAAACCTGCTTATTACTCAGCGAAACCGCTCTCAACAAGCTTTACAAGACCGTCAACAGCAAGCTGCTCGTCGCTGCCGTCAGCAATGATGCGGATGTTAGCGCCGCCAACAATGCCGAGGGACAGAATACCGAGAAGGCTCTTTGCGTTAACTCTGCGCTCTTCCTTCTCAACCCAGATGGAAGACTTGAATTCGTTAGCCTTCTGGATGAAGAATGTTGCGGGTCTTGCGTGCAGACCTACCTGGTTTTTTACTTCGATGTCTTTCATGCACATAGTATAAAATCCTCCGTTTAAAAAATATTTGCCTGTACTGAGTACTTCTTTCTTTTGCTTTGAAAATATCCTCAAGATAACAGCCAATTACGGTCTTATCTCTTGGTATAAGTATATCCAAAAAAATTTTTTTCGTCAACACAATTTTTTGATTTTGGCAGCTTTAAAACCGAAATTCTGTTTTTTGCAGAATATTTCATCAAGAAAAGCGTTTCAGATTGTCTAAAATCTACAAAAAACTTTCAACAAAATAATCAACATATCCATTAGTTTTCAACATTTTTGTGGCAAAACGCATGCACCAACGGCTATAAAGCGGTTTTTTAGCGAAAAATGACCCGATATGTTTTGTGCGTGTTGTACAAAAACTGCCAAAGAAATCATAATACTATAGAATTTTCTGAATTATTATGCTATAATCAACTATATAATATACTTACAGGAGGTCAATATGGACGGAAGCATTAAGTTCCAGATACTGGCTCTTGCGGTTCTGGTAGTTATTTTTATAGATTTTCTGCGCAGCAAGCGTCTTCCGCTTATTTCAACGAATACGTTTTTCCTGTTCTGGGGAGCGTCACTGATAAATATCGCTGCGGACCTTGCGTCTTATTATACAATAAACCGCATGGACTCCCTGCCGGCATGGGTAAACACGATCATGCACCAGCTATACATAGGCTCACTGGATGTCGTGGTGTTCCTGCTGTTTATTTACGTAAGCTTTCTGTCAGGCGCACAAAAACGTATCGCAAAACCTGTGTTGTTTGCGTTTTCACTGCCGTTTCTGGTATCGGTATTCTTTGCGGTGTTCATGCCAGATCTCATCTACTACCATGTAGATGAGCTTGGTGCTTATTCCTACGGTCCTACAGTCACGGTATTCTATGTGACTGTTGCAATCTATATCGTTGCGACGTTCGTGCTGCTGCTGCGCAAAAAGAACGCCTACAGCAAGGATGACGGCGGGATCGGCGAGCTGCTTCCCGATTTCAAACGTGCACGCATATCTGTACTGGTGGGACTGTCCATATGGGTTGCGGTCGCATTGGTGCAGTTCATAACAAAATACTGGCTCATATCCGCAATGGGCGTATCGCTGATGGTAATGTATGTATACATCCGTTTTGAAAATCCCCGTGAATACGAGGACGCAGAGATCGGCACATTCAGCAGACGTGCTTTTCATATCATGGTGCCTGAGATGTTTGCCCGTAAAAAGAACTTTTTCATGGTCAATTTCACCATAGATGACGTCGATCAGATACAGAAGGTAATGGGCTACGAGCAGGCAAAGGTAGTGCTTAGACAGGCTGCGGAACAGATATCCTTTGCGCTCCCCGGAGTCAACCTATATCATTCCCGCTCCTACACGCTGACTGCATTTATACAGAACAGAAAACAGCTCGATATGCTTGCAAGCGGAAGTGAGCTGTGGAACTTCAAATGCAATACCACCACGGCTGACGGGGTATTCACACCAAACTACCACCTCACGATACTTGAATGTCCGAAATATGCCGAAAACGTTGACGAGCTTTACGATACGCTTGACTACTGCCTCAGTCAGCCGTCACTGCGTGGAAGCGGAAAGATCTACTATATAAACGATGAGATAATCGAAAAGAAAAATTACCGCATGGCAGTACTGGGAATACTGAATGAGGCTGTACGCAACAAGGCGTTCAACGTGGTATACCAGCCCATATATTCTGCGACAAAGAAGCGCTTCTCTTCCGCAGAAGCACTCGTGCGGCTTCAGGACACGACAACAGTAGGATTCATCTCTCCCGAATACTTTATACCTCTTGCCGAGGAAAACGGACTTATCGGCGAGATCGGAAACATCGTATTTGAAAAGGTATGTGCATTTGCCGCACGGACAAAGCTGTGGCAGATGGGAATAGAC
The DNA here is from genome assembly GCA_017848155.1 of Oscillospiraceae bacterium. Lineage (GTDB taxonomy): Bacteria > Bacillota > Clostridia > Oscillospirales > Ruminococcaceae > CAG-115. The sequence continues at coordinate 6,613 of JAGAKC010000442.1, forward strand.
TACATCGAGGTCAACCTTGCGGGAGTCCAGAGCGTTGACATCGGGATCGTGGCACAGCTGACCAAAATAATGACGAAATACGGTGTGCATCCCGGCTTCTTCAATCTTGAGATAACCGAAACAGCATCGACCGACGGCGGTGATATGCTGGAATACAATATGGAGCGTTTCCGTCAGCTGGGCTGTCACTTCTCCATGGACGATTTCGGAACAGGCTATTCTAACCTCGCACAAATGGCAAAGGTCCATTTCGAGCTTGTAAAGCTGGACAAAAGCCTTATCTGGCCCTGTTTCGGCGAGGACCCCGACGAGCCTATGATAATCCTCAGCAGCTGTATCGACATGATATTAAGATTAGGTGTCAAGATCGTTGCAGAGGGCGTTGAAACACAGGAGCAGGCACAAATGCTGATAGAAAAAGGCGTTGAGTATCTACAGGGCTATTTCTTCAGCCGTCCTGTCGGCGAGGAAGAATTCCTCGAAAAGGTAAAGCTTGCATTAAGCAAACCCCTTCTCACCATAGATACTGCAACAAAATAAGTATGAATCGTCTGACATTTTTCAATGTCAGACGATTTTTTATTTACCCCCTTGACAAGATGAAGAAAATGAGCTATAATACGATCAAGCACTTGAACAATTGTTCAATTATTAAAATTTAAGGAGGCGCTTATGGAACACGATATCCCACACTGCGACCACATACATGCACATTATGAAACGATAGAGAATATCGACGCAAGCATGCCTGACGAGGACTCTCTTATCGATCTTGCAGAGCTTTTTAAAGTCTTTGGCGATTCGACAAGGATAAAGATACTTACCGCTTTGAGTGGCGGAGAGCTTTGCGTGTGCGATATCTCAAGGATAATAGGAATGACGATGTCCGCAGTATCCCACCAGCTCAAGATACTGAAAACGGCTAAGCTGGTCGGCTTCCGCAAGGAAGGCAAAACGGTATTTTATTC
>JAGAKC010000443.1 GCA_017848155.1 Oscillospiraceae bacterium
CATCTGCGGCAGCCAGTAGATTATGAACTCGTTTGCTTCTCTCGGAGTAAGTCCGATGTGAAGCAGGCTTTCCCGCAGGAGATCTGCGGTATCCTCGCCACGTACACAGAAGCCTTTTGACATGTCGAGCGCAGCGTTGCCGTCAGCCTCCCAGTACAGGCAGTAGTATTCATCGCCGTTTTCGTCGAACAGAGTACCGTCAGGCTGTGCAGTGACATTCCAACCATCGTTGTATTCGGGGTAGGAAACTGTTATCTCTCCGCCGTGGGCAAAGTCAACCTGCACGCTGACCTGTGTTTCCTCCTCGGGGTAGAGGTAAAGCACAGGCTTTGCCATAGCGCCCGTGAAGCCGTAGTAATTCTGATGCAGCGCAGGATTATATGCGCCGAGATAGAAGCAGTCAACAAGGTATGCGATGTTGTAGGTCAGTTCTCTTTCCGTAATTGAGATGGGGTCTTTGATATCTGTTGAAAGCCAGTCGCTGGACAGGTTATAGCTTTTTTCTATATCATGGCAGTATCTCTCTCTGTTTAAACCGAAAACCATATCCTTGTACGGACTTGATATGCCGTTAAGCTCGTATATCGTTTCAAGGTATGGTTCTTCATCGTAGTAGCTTACCATCTCCTGTGTTTCACTGAACTGTGCAGGCTCACCAAATATGTAGTAAGATGCTTCATCGTTCTCATAGCGCTCGGCGAATATCTCCTGCGCCTTGAGTGTTCCGTTTTCAAGGGTATACAGGTAGTCTGTGCCCCACTGAATTAGTTCACCTGTTTTTTCGTCCAGATAGGAGGTTATATGCCATGCGTAGCTGCCGTCGGAAAGCGGCTTAAGACCGATGTTGTTTGAGATACTATCCATTTTGTAGATGGCATTGCGGATAACACCTGCCTCTGAAAGGATACCATTCTTTATCGTGTATACGGTAACATCTGCGGCAGCACTGCCGTATTCATATTCGCTGTCGAGGTCGACTCTGTCCGATTTAAGAAGCTCGGGAGTGCCGTCAAAATCAAGGTCAAGTAGGGTCATTCCTATCGTTTTCTCGTTGCAGATATCACCTGCTCTTGAAACGATAGCATCGTATACAGCGGTCATTTCAGGGTCCTTCTCTGCGTCGCTCAAAAGGAAACCGTTGTCTATTACAGAGTCGGTATTATCTGTGAGGATGGATATATCAGAGATATACATGGTGTTGTCGTATCCACGATATTCGTCATAGTCTGATGCAAAGTAGCAAACTTTCATTTCATGGTATTCAAGCTCTGCATAAACATATTCCTCTGTAAGCTCCTGAGGGATATCTTCATCGGAATAATGAATATTAAAGCTCAGCGTATCCGCATAGACCTCTCGTCCGTTTATGTCGAATCTCATGTTTTCGGGCAGGCTCGACAGCATCGGCATACCGTATGTATATGCAGGGTCGATCACAAATTCAAGCTCTTCTGCGCTGTCAGGCTTACGTCTTAAAAAGCCACGGGTATTCATGCTTGCATGGTCGTTTTTTGAATACAGAACATATCCAAGCATGAAGTGCTTTGCCTTGATGCCGTCGGAAGCATTGTGATCTACCGTCAGCAGCGGATCTTCCCATGCGATATAATATTCAGAGCTGAATTGGGAGTTCGGTTCATATTCGTTTCCGTTTTCTGTCATATAGGACAGTATATCCTCTTCCGAATACCCGTCTGCACGCAGTATACGAGTAGACGGGCGGACATACGTAGTGACATCGTCATGGTGAAATGAAATGGTGCTGATATCTTCAATGCGGTGCATCTTAGAGGTTATACCATCGTATATGGCAACAAGATCTCTGTCAAATTCTAAAATGCTCGGGTTGAAGCTGTGTAGTTCGTTAAGTGTGTAGTTGTACAGGCTGTAGCGCTTTGTCGTGCTCGGTGATGGTGCGGAGCTTTCCGTGCTGCTTTGTGATGTGACCGTAGCTGATTCGGAGCTTTCTGTTTCTACCTGTTCGGAGGCAATGTCCGCTGTTGATTGAGACATTTCCTCAGCATGCAACGAGCTTTCTCCGCTGCAGCCTGCCATGGATAGAATAAGTGCCGCCGTGAGCAGTAATGACGATGCCTTTTTCATAATATATTCCTCCCGTTTCTTTATTTATCTGCTGAGCTTATTCTATCACTGTTTATCCGTTGTTTCAAGAGGTTTGCCGAAACTGTAACCGAATTGTAATTAAATGGTTAGGTATTGTAATCTTTTTGTAACCGATATGTGATCATTGTAACCGTTTTGTTGCCGATCTGAAATTTTTACTCAAAAAATCAAGACAAATCGGATGATATGCGTTATAATAACATTGTAACGTTACATTATCCGTATTGGAGGAAGATCATGGATGCTGAAAAGGTCAGATCACTGACAGATGCGCTGGAATACATCGAGTCACGTTTAAGTGATGAGATATCACAGGAGGAGTGTGCACGTGCAGCGTGCTGCTCGCTTTCGGGACTTCAGAAGATGTTCAGGTATGTTTTCCACAGGAGCGTAGGAGATTACATCACAAGGCGCAGGCTGTCAAAGGCTGCAAAGGACCTGCAGACGGGAGAGCTGTCCGTGCTTGAGATAGCGATGAAATACGGCTATGGCTCGGCAGAGGCCTTCACA
>JAGAKC010000444.1 GCA_017848155.1 Oscillospiraceae bacterium
ATAGCCGAGGCTATGAATATCCCTATGAGGTGCTTTGAGTATTATGCGGCAGTACATCTCAAGGAGGGGCAGCCGCATATTCACTTTATGTATTGGAACACCGAGCAGAGGATAGCTATTAACAAGGTCGATCCTCTGAAATGTGACGATATACGTATTGCCGCAATAAAAAGCACATACAAGGAGTATTTCACCGAGCTGCACAATGAGGAGGACAGACTTATTGCAAAGTTGCGACAGGGATTTGTAGATGAACTTAGGTGCAACAACACGATGTTGTTGCGGTCAGAGCCAAAGCGCTGCACGGACGCAGCGCAATCTAGCTCTGACTGCGACACCGTGTCGCATCTGTTAGCAGACATTTTCGCAAATCTCCCTAAAAAAGGCCGCCTTGCTTATGGATATATGCCGATGGAGGTTAAGCAGCAGCTTGACGAGCTTACGGATTACATCATACAGAACAGCAGCGAGCTTTACTCGACATATTACGAGATAATGGATAACAGGCAGCTCTACAACGAGGCTCTGCACAGCTCCGATACAAGCTACGGTCGATTGAAAGCAGCTAGCTTTCAGAATAGGCTGGACGATGATATAAAGCGTAGTATGGGAAATGCGATACTGAAAGTTCTTGCAGGCGAGATGAAATCCGAGTACGGACAGCAACCTCATCAGCCGATAGATCAGCTGTTACTGGAGGCTCTGTCGATCTTAAGAAACGCCCTGAACGACAGCGAGAGCAGACTATCCGCTATTGGCAGAATAATATTCGGCAAAGGCGATTTGAGCAAGGAGGCTCTCCGAGATCTGATTTATGAACAGCAAGACAGAGAAAATACATCAGGAATGTGATTGATGAAAAGAAATATAGGTGCGACACGGTGTCGCACCTATTATTATAGAGATATCATTTTTACGAAATTTATATAATTATCATTTTGCTAAAATCTTAAACACAGAAAAACTTCAGCAGTCGCTCACCCTCACATCTTCATCAGCGCATTTGCAGTGAACCATGCTCCGTTCACTGAATAGCGATAAACTCCGCCGTTTCGCTCACATATCTCCCTGATTATCTCCATACCTAGTCCGTGGCTGTCGTTGTCCGATTTGTTGGTCTTTAGTCTGCCAGTATTTTCGCGCCTTACCTCATAATATGTGTTTTTGACTATGACAGACAGATAGTTCTTGTAGGTGAATATCCTTATCTCTATCTGTGGATCTGATGACCTTGCCGTAGCTTCAAGAGCGTTGTCAAGCAGATTTGAGATGACCGAGGAGATGTCCGACAGCTCAATTCTGACCTCGGGAAGAAGTTCCAGCGAATAATCGAACCTTATCTTTCGCATTTCGCTGACTGCCGCCTTGTAGGTGATTATCGAATCAATAAGGCTGTTGCCCGTAGTCTGGTTAAGTGAAGGCTGAAGCTTATCCGCACTGTCGCTAATCTCCTGAAGAAGCTCCCTTGCCTTGTCGGAGTCACCCTTGTCAATAAGCGTTGCCGCACTCACAAGATGGTTTTTGATGTCATGTCGTATCTTTTTGAGGCGCATAGTAGTCTGATACTGCACCTCCAGCTGCTCCTTTATAGCGTAGTAATCCGAGCGCAGTGCGTACATCTGCTTTTCTCTTTGGTAGGCATTGCATATCTCCACGAAGAAATTTACCACCATAATGCTCATTATGAGGAAAGCAACAGCGAGCAGCGTTGCAATTGCGGAGTGCTCCCATGTGTTTCCGTCAAGCGGAAACGCCGACACATATACTACTGCCACCAGCTGAAAGACCGTCAGTATAAACGAATAATGCTGCCACACTTCCTTTATTGTTTCAAGCCGCTGCTCTGTAAACAGGCGGTAGATAAGCAGCAGTATCACTGCCGCAAGCCCGCAGCCACAAAGGTCTATCACCAGATGATTGAATATGCTGTCACGATACGAGCCGCCGAAGTCCTCTCCCATCACCATCATAGACAAGCTCTTGACGATTATTTCGCTCACCAAAAGCACATAATGCACCGTTACAGAAAGAGCGTAGTTTCTGTAAAGATGACCATTATACATCCACAGGCATATCATAGTGAGCACAGCCATACATACCAGCTGCTCTAATGGAAAGTATCCAATAAACGAAGTCGCAAATGACGCACCTGCGTATGCAGCCATACCGAATACGATATTCAGCTTGCTGTGTGCTTTACGCTCAGACAGACGGTCTAAAAATATCATTCCGATAACAGCATTCACGATATGCACCAGTATATCTGCAACTATCATAAGCCTGCCCTCTCGGTCACATATTCGCTGATCCTTGTCAGCAGTTCTTTTGCGCGTCTGCGGCTGAGTGGGAGCATCTCGCCGTTATCCAGTTCTATATCGGTGCTGTTGACGGACTTTATCTTGCTTATATTTACGACATATCCACGGCACACCTCGAAAAAACCTTTATCCGTGTATTCTTCTGCAAACGCGGATATTTTCTTTTCTGTCAGCTGATAGCTTTTGCTTCCCGTTTTGAGGTACACCGTTCTTCTTACACAGCAAAAGCAGAAGATATCGTCTATCGGTATCTTTACAACAGACTTCCCATTTTCGTTTGCTACCTCGAGAAGGCTGCACTCAGGGCTGTATGCCTTATAGTCACCGATCACGCGGCTCAATTCGCTGAGCAGCTTGTTTTCGCTGCTGTCTTTTGGTATGAATGCGTTTATGCGATACGGTATTGTGTTGAATACCTCTGTCCTGAACGAGGTTATGAACGCAAGGCAAAACCCCGAATCGATTATGCGCAGCTTTTCAGCGACCTGCTTGCCGTTTATCTGCGGCATATCTATATCAAGCAGCACGATGTCATACCTGCTACCTTGCTCAAACTCTGAGATAAGTAGGCTTCCGTCGGTGAACTCCTTTATCTCAGCGGTAACGCCCTGCGCTTTGACGGCTCTGTTCAGTATCGGTGTGATGACATTTTCTATGTAGACCTTATCGTCGTCGCATATTGCTATCCTTATCATAAGCGTCCCCCTTTATAATACTGATTTAAGTATATCACAATTGTGCGCTTCGGTCAATCTTAGAAAATTACCGCTCGGTGCTGATTTTTGACCACTCGGTTTTGGCGGAGTGCCTTTCGGTGCCGCATTGCTGCCACTGGGTCAAAAGCGATTGATTTTCACTGCTTCGGGTGATAGAATACACCTTGATAGGAGTTGTCGGCAGAAAAAAGGAGCTCAGCTTATGAAAACGATCGTCTGTATCACATTGAAATACTGGAAAAAACACCTGAAAAGTGCAGCAACGCTGCTGTTTTCGGGGGTGCTACTAACTGCCATTATTTTCACTGCACTGATGTCGCTGAGAGAGGAGTGCGTGCGGTTCTATGAGCGTGCTTTTGATAATATGGGGCATTATGAGGTGCTTATCGCAAACTCTGATGACGAGCTTCTGGCGCAGGCTCTGGGCGGCAGAACGGATTGTGATTACGGCGTTATATATGTACTCGGCAAGCTCGGATATCGTGACAATCAATTCACCTACGGCACGATTTCGGACGAGCATGATCTGTGGCACACTCCGCTGAAAGAAGGAAGAATGCCCGTAACAGCAAACGAGATCGCGGCTGTCCGTACCGTGCTCGACGCTTGCTACTGGGTAGGCGAATGCGGCGACACCATCACTCTTAATGGCACAGAATACACCGTTGTCGGAATTATCGATGAATATTACGGAAAGCACCGTGAAGGCTCGGAGCTTTGTGAGTACAACACCGATATAGTGGATGAAACAGAATATTATATCCCGCTCATATTTGTAGGGGATAGCAGTGCAGAGCCGCTTTACCGTATTGATCTTATCGGAGGGTTCTTTGATTTCTCAGATATAGGCAGAGGTTTATATGACACTGATGATGACATTAGATATTTTGAAAGTGTTCTTGGTGATTACGATGATTATTTGTACGAACTTGTAGACCACAAAGGTCACTGGTTTGATGTAAATTGCGAGCAGAATGCCTGGTATACCGAAAGCAAGACGCGCTCCGTCAGCTTCCTTATGACGATCGTATGGCTTGGCGTGGGAGTATCGGTTTTATCAGTGTTTTCCGTGCTGAGAGGTATTTTCATAGAGCGGCGCGGCAGGATTTCAATTCTGAAAAGAATAGGCGTAAAAAAGCGGCTTATCACCGTAATGTACACATTTGAGTGTACCGCATTCGCTGTTCTCCAGACTATTATAGGAATAGCAGTAGGACTTGCGGCTTATGGCGGAATATATCTTGTAAAGACATCGCTCCTCGGCGAAAAGCCGTACAGCGCCTTTACCGAAATCGGGATAGTATATGAAAGAACACTCGATCCATTCCTGTATGCAGGACTGATTTCTGTTTCCGTTATTGTTGCGGCATATATCATCAACTTGCTGACCACGAATATATCCGCAAAAACTCCCCACAAAAGGAAAAAGCTACGCTCTCTATCCAAAGGCTTTAGAACTGCTATGCGTCAAAGCGGAATTACCGCAGTGCAGATAATATCGCTGACACTGATATGTTTTTCCGTAATAGTTGGATATATGTACTATACCGACAACGGAAAAGAACCGCTTATGTGGCTTACTTATAACAATATCTCCGAGGATTACAAGGCTAACGGCTTCAGCATGGAGAAAAATAATATTGAAGAATACTATTATTCCAACGCAATGCAGATAAACAGCTTTGGCGAGGACAGGCGGGAAATAACAGAATATTTCCCTTTGATTGCAGAGGATTTTTCAAGAGGTTTTGGCGACGATATAGCGGCGGCACTCCCTGATACTGCACTTATCACAGGCAACAACGAGGGAACATTCGTGGCAAGCAGCGATAAGATCAGCGGACTTGCTCCGATCGATCTGTCGAATGAAATAGTACGGGATACATTTATTGATTTAGCCGATGATGAGCACAAGAATTTCTTTGACGAGGGTAATCTCGGCTCTAAAAATATGTACCGTATACCGACAAAACTAACAACTTCGAACGCTATAAACAGGCTTACCGAATATGTAACAGACGGCGAAATTAACCTTGAGGCTCTGAACAGCGGTGAAGAAATTCTGCTGATATATCAGTCAAGCGAGCCGCCGCTTGCAGTCGGAGATGCTGTTACTATTTACTCCGCCTTGGCTAACGAAAACGGCTACGGACTCGGTGAAGTTAAAACTGTCAATGTAAAAATTGGTGCGGTGATAAAGCTTCCTCCTGCACTCAGCAAGCTGGAAAAATACATATTAAAAAGCGGTTTCCACTGTAATTTCCTCACCACAGCAACAGGCGCAAAATCTCTCGGACTATCGGGCGCGTATACGGAGGTGTATTCCTCTGAAAAGCTCGACGGCGGCATATTCCCTCTGTCGGCGGAAATGAGGGTCATATCTCTTTCTGAAGAAAAATGGAACACTTTTATCGATAGGGCTGCGAAATTTGCAGGGGTAGCACTGATCTTAGTGGTGATGTCACTGCTGGGATTTGCGGCGTACTTCAATGGAATAGGGCTGAAAATACGACAGAAGGCTTATGAGCTTTCTGTTTACAGGGCGCTCGGAATGTCGCTGCACGAGCTTCGCAGGCGCATATTCCTTGACAGCGTGAAAATACCCGTGATATCCTCTGCGGCGGCATATATCCTTGTAAAAACAACACAGCTGATTATGGAAAAAGGGTATGACAGGCTATGTGCCATTTATCAAGGTGAAATGGGTACGCCTGAGCTTCAGGATACGCTTCGCAACACTTTGTTTTTAGATAATGTAATGTGGCAGGTTAATGCGGAAATTCCAACGTTGATATTATTTGTGATCATTTGTATCGTTACATTTATTCTTACTGCGGCTGCACTGAAAAAATTCAGCGGAGATATCGCAGGCGACTTGAATATGGGGAGGACAAGACTATGATAACCGTCGAAAATCTGTGCAAGACGTACGGCAGCGGCGAGGGTGCGGTGAATGCGCTTCGCAATGCTGATCTCACAATTAAGGACGGAGAGCTTGTCGCAATTGTCGGCAAAAGCGGCAGCGGAAAATCAACTCTTCTTAATCTGTTGGGCGGCCTTGACAGTGCTACCTCAGGCAAAGTAATATATAACGATGTTGATATTATGAAAATGAATGAGGCTTCGCTAGCCGATTTCAGACTTCGCAAAATAGGGTTTGTGTTCCAGTTTTACGACTTGCTCCCAGAGCTTACCACCGAGGAGAATATACTGCTCCCTGCGCAGCTTGCAAAAAATAAATCCGCTGATATATCAGCTTTAGCGGAGCGTTTGGGCTTGACTGACAGGCTAAAGCATTATCCCTCACAGCTTTCGGGCGGTCAGCAGCAGAGGGCGGCTATTGCCCGTGCGCTGATCAATAACCCTGATGTGCTGCTATGCGACGAGCCGACAGGAAACCTAGACCAAAAAACGGGGGACGATGTTATGGAGCTGTTGCTGCAGCTAAACAAAACCGAAAAGCGCACCATAGTAATAGTAACTCACAACCCCGAAATTGCCGCCCGCTGCGAACGAACTATCGAAATTTCAGACGGCACGCTGATAAGCTGATAAAATGCAATTTCAAAAGGAGTATTCTTATGATAAATCTATTATATCCCGAAGGCTATGAACCGAGCGGCAGGATAATCAGCGAAAAGACCGCTGAAAGTCTAGAGCTGAAATACATCGCAATGCTTATCTGCCCGTATAACACGGATTTCGCGCTAAAAGTGCTTACAGAGCTTGTAACAGATGAAAGCGTCATTGTATGGCGGCAGGATATTCTGGAGGATTTTATCAATATTCCGCAGCTTGAGATCCTGCTTTATAACAGCATTCACACGATCTATGAAGGCTCGCTGTCGGTCTACGCAAGGACAGGCTCAACTCAGTCGTTCTTTGAGCTGAATGATAACATTTCACAAATGGAAGCCTTTGTGGATTGTATGGAGAAATGTCACAGCTTTGTGCTGGAATACGGCTGTAAGATCAGATCGGCAGGAATAAAAGCAGTTCTCCGAGAGATCGAAAGTCATTATAATTCCGATGACTTTAAACAATTGATAAGTGAGATTAAGGAGCTGAAAACCGTACTTGAAAATGATATACAGAGTGTTACTATCGGCATAAATTTAGATAATCTTATGCGACCCACAGAGGTAATGCTGCTATCGGTTGACAAGGAGCCGATACGCAAAGCTACGCTGTTTGAACGCCTGTTCAGAAAAGACAAAAAGTCAGAGCCGCTGTCCGAGGTCTATGTACGAAAATACAAGGACGGACAGGTTGCGGAGATCGACAAAAAGCTCTTTGAAGAGCTGGACGCACTCGGTCGGGACTATATCCGCCGTGCAAACACCGCAATGAACAGATGCTATGTCGAATGTACGGATTTTCTTGTTAAGCTGTCACCGCAGATAGATTTTTATGTCGGAGCAAAAGGCCTTTGCGAGCGTGCCGCAAAAACAGGCTTGCCTGTCTGCCGCCCGAAGATCGTTTCTAAGGAAAAGCGTATTTTCATCTGTCGTGATATGCACGATCCTGTTTTGACCAACAAAACTGCGGCATTGATCTTCCGAGGTGACGAAGTAAGACCTATACTCACGAATGATTGCAGGCTGGACGATGATGCAAGAATTTTTCTCATCACAGGAACCAACAACGGCGGCAAAACTACCTATATCCGTGCTGTCGCAGTAAACAGAGTATTGGCGCAAGCGGGGCTTTATGTCTATGCAAGCGAAGCGGAGATCTCGCCGTGCTCCTCTGTTTTTTCGCATTATCCGCTTGAAGAAAAGGTCGGAATTGACACCAGCCGTTTCACCGAGGAATGCCGCGAACTGAAGCGAACCATTGAGAGTGCCGACGAATACAGCCTTGTTCTGCTCAACGAGAGCCTGTCCTCCACCAACCCATACGACAGTCTTATCATCGCCGAGGAATTACTGAAGATCTTTGCCGATATCGGTTGCAGTATGCTTTACACAACGCATATCATTGAGATGACAGAAATACCTGATAAAATAAATCCGAACGCCCCCAAAAGCCGTTTAGGAACGCTTACTGCGGAATGCGATGAAAGCGGTAGACCGACATATAAGATCACGGCAGGCAAGCCTGATTTCTCACGCAATGCACGGTATATTTTCGAGAAATATGGTATCTCATTTGAGGAATACAAAAAAGGTATAGCCGAATGATATATTACAATAAAACTATTAGCAGATAAACTACTATATAACAAAGTGGCATCCATTGATATGTGATGCCACCTCGTATATTGTTAAAAAAGATGCGTAAATAAATTAAGCAATATTGTTATAATGCGAGTATAGCTTGGTTTCTTTAAGTATGGTATCCGTCGTTCTCCCATTTTGAAACAGTCTGACGTGAAACATCAAGCCTTTCTGCGATGGTCTCCTGCGTCATATTCCAATTTAGTCTGCGTAAATGCTGAAGATTTTTTCCAAAGCTCATATTTATCATCCTTTCAAATAGATATCGTAAGCTTACGAAAAAATTATAGCACAGAATAAGCCGTCATTCAACCACAATACGCTTGACATTTTCGGATTTTCCGCAACCTGAGGTTGACAAATTATAAATCAGACAAAAATGTGGCATCTCTCAATTAAAATCAATATCATACCTTGTCCCCATTGAGAACAAAATTCCCTCTGTAAGTTTAATGCGGAGAATACAGGTATTCCTGTCCTCAAAGTTATTATGTCCGTTGTCGATCCACTCTGCGAAAACGGTTTTCATTTTTTCAGCCACAGCCTTGTTTTCATCACTTCCGAACCAGCCGAGATCCACACCCTTCCCGTGTGCAGTAAACCATTCGCCCGAAACCGCAACAACAGGATTTTCCCTGATCTGCTTCATCTTGCCTGATAACGCATGGGTAAGCACATAAAATGCACCGTTTTCGTAAAATGCGTCAATAGTTCTGACATAAGGCACATTGTTGACAGTCGTAGCAAGCGCGATAAGGCTGTCCTTGCCAAAGCGTTCAAGCAATATTGATTCTGTTTTTGGTGACAATTTTTCAAGCATTTCTCCACTCCTCACTGCTGATGCAGTATACCCTTGTAAAAGTGTTTTCAGCATCAGGATATTCCTTGACAAATCTCATTCCGTTTTTTATCGCTACACGGGCAGAGGGTTCGTTTGTGTATTTCATATAGGAATAAAGCCGATCAAAATTAAGCTCCTCAAATCCATATCTGATACACTCCGCCGCCGCTTCCGTGGCATAGCCTTTTTTCTGCTTATCCTTTCGGATATGATAGCCGATCTCGGGCAGAAGCTGACCGTCGATATTCTGCATAGTAATTCCACAGTCGCCTATCACCTCTCCGCTTTCCCTCAGCACGACCGCCCATAATCCGAAGCCATCGTCATTGTACCGTTCGATGTTTTTTTCGATCCATCTTCTTACTCTGTTTTCGTCAAATTTATAAGGATAATGCACCATAATATCCGAATCCGCCAGCACATTATAAAGAGCATCAAAATCATCGTATGTAAGCTCACGCAGAATGAGCCTGTTTGTTTCAAGTATCATAAACAGCACCTTTTTCTAAAAAACAATCTCATTTATTGGTTCTGTAAACCTCTTTCAATTTATGTTCAAGCTGAACGCCCGTGTATTTTCCGTTCAGCAGATCAGCCTGTGCTTCATTATCAACAGCGTACCAGTCCTCATACAGTATATCGGCTTTATCTGAAAACTTATTCAGCTTATAGCACTGCACAAGAAAAAAGCTACCACATTCCCTGCACCTGACGAGGCTACGATAGCCGCTCTTTCCATCGTCCCAGCGATAGAGGAACCATTTTATACTGCCGTCATCATTTTTTGGTTTCGGGTCGTATTTCTTTATAAGCTCACAGGTGCTTTTGCAGCATTCTTTCATCTGAAACGCCTCCGTTATTGTCGTTAAATCAGCCTGAAGTGTCTTGCTATAATATCTCATACCGCATCCCTTGTATCCTCGCCCTTATCCTGTCATACATCTGATATATTCAGTTTAGCACATTTGCAATTTGCTGTCAATGAGAGAAATGTCGGAGAACTGATCTCCACCGTTATTTATTCATTTACACTCCAGGCAAATAGGAATATATCCCACACAACAGTTATGTTGTCAAAAGGATTTCGGCACCTTGCTTCTCCGAATTCATGAACTTATTCAGCAGCACCAGCAGTCCCGCAAAAGTGATAAGCGAGCCAAGTCCCATATCCGCCATATTCAGGGCATTGACGAACTCGGTGTTTGGCATGAATACCGCAAACACAGGAATGATGACCTTTGCAATAAGCGGATTGAACACCGCCGCCCACTTCGGGAAGATAGTCCTGCCCTTTATTACGGGAATTATCATCACCACCGTCATAACAGTGTAGACCGACATAAACACCGCCGATATGGGAAGCACCAGCCATAAGGTGAAATCAACCACGCTCTGCGGAATGGTGTCCGAAAGCGGCATTTCCATTCTGATTACGAACATCAGCGCAATGCAGATTATATGTACTATTCCGCCGAAAAACGCAATGAACCTTGCACCTAGATGAATGAGCCTACCGCACCTTTTGTTTCCGCCCATTTCCGCTATCTCTCCGATAGCCTTGTAGCCGTAGTATTGCAGAGGAATTCCGATGCCGCCGAAGAACACTCCGCAGGCGAGCTATGCAAGCGAAAGGCTTCCGTAGCCCATTATCATTGAGAGTATCTCGTTGTCAGCCTCGGGATTTACCACCCAGCCTATAGGCATTTCGCCGCCGAGTACCGTTACTGCCGAAACGATTATTCCGATGAAAAATAGCTTTTTAAGGTGCTGTTATTTCTCGTTATTCATAGCTTTCTCCAATATTGTCCGTTCTTCTTTCCTGAAACCTTTTAAGGTCGCTGTTGAGCATCTTTGCGTCAATGGAACGCTTTATCTTATACACCCAGAACGTGCAGAGATAGCACACCACCATGTATGCTCCGAAGCCGACTACAACTGCGATGTTCCCGTCAAACCAACCGAGGAAGTGTCCCGCTACCGTATACACAGCCGAGCCGCAGAGCGTCATCGCCCACTCCTTTATGCCGAGCCTGTCCACCTCGTCGAAATCGCAGTGCAGCAGCACCTGCACCCATTCAAGGATATACGCCGCCCACACCATCTCGAACATGTGAAGTATACCAGCCTCAGCAAAGCCGTTCACCCATCTATAAACTGCGTAATAGCACAGGATAAGCAGAAAGGTCAGGCAGCATTTTATCTCTGCGCCTATCTTTCGGGTGAGGTATAGTTCAAGGAAGTTTCTGAGCTTACTCATCGCTGCTCTCTCCTTTCAGTATTCTTCTGAACTCCGAGGCGTAGGTCCTCGATATCATGATATGCTCGCCGTTCGTGAGTGTGGCGTCAATGCGGTTGGACGCAAGGCTTTTCAGAGTGGCTATCTTGTCGATGTTTATTATCATGGACTTGCTGCATCTGAAAAAGTTTATGGTGTTCAGTATCTGCTCAAGCTGTGCAAGGCTGAACTCCACACGGCAGACATCCTCTGCTGTGTAGATGAAAGTCCGCCTGTCAACGCTCTCCGCATAGAGTATCTGATTCAGGTCTATGACGGTCTGACCGCTGTCCGTTGTGCCGATGAGCTTCTTCTGCGGCGAGTTCATAAACTCCAGCACCGCCTGCACTTCGTCGTTCAGCCGCTGATAGCGAAGTATCAGCTCGTCCTCACCCGAAGGTATCTGTTGGATGGTGTATTTCATAGCTATGATTTCCTTTTCTTAAGATGGTTTAATTATAGCAAGCGTGAGCGGATTTTGCAATACTCTGATGCGTATGTGACAGTTTCGGGTGCGTGAGATGCACTTTCAGAAAAACGCAAGATAAAAAGTGCGAAAAACAAGGAAAAACGCAGGATAAATTCCCGCAAAAAGGGTATAAAACGCAGGATAAGGGTGTTTTTACAACAAAAGCCGCACTCGTTTTTACGGGTACGGCTTGATATATGGTGTTTGACAAATTGGAATTTATTTAATTCCCAACCTAACTTTCCTTATTTCACAAGGCTTTCAGAGCCTCAAACTATGAAACTGTATGTATTTTCCCTTGTTTTTGCCCTTATGGGCAACTTACAAGGGAAAGTTTTTCTTATTGCC
>JAGAKC010000445.1 GCA_017848155.1 Oscillospiraceae bacterium
ATGTGTTTGGTGCAAACGGCAGCTGGAATGATGCTCCCTCCACCAAGGCAGGACAGATGGGGATCTATGCGGAGTATGACAAGATCTCCGAGGCGCTGCTTGCGTATAATCGTCTGGCTGTTCAGTATGCCATTAACGAGGATTAAGCTGAAAAACGGCATTGCCGTTTAAATATCACCCCTGCACGGACGTGCAAAGAAAGGAAGATCAAAATGAGTGAATGTTCACATGATTGCAGCAGCTGTACTGCAAACTGCTCCTCGCGCAAGCCTGAGAGCCTTATTGAAAAGCCGCATGAGCTTAGCAGCATAAAGAAGGTCATTGCCGTTGTCAGCGGCAAGGGCGGCGTAGGTAAATCCATGGTAACATCCATGTCTGCGGTGCTTATGAACCGCCGTGGCTTTAATACAGCCGTTCTTGATGCAGATATCACAGGACCCTCTATCCCTAAGGTTTTCGGTATCCATGAGAGAGCACAGGGCAATGCGAACGAGATATATCCTGTAAAGTCCAAGAAGGGCATCAAGGTGATGTCTGTAAATCTGCTTCTGGAGAATGAGACAGATCCCGTTGTATGGCGTGGTCCTGTTATCGCTGGAACTGTAAAGCAGTTCTGGACAGACGTTGTATGGGACGATGTTGACTATATGTTCGTTGACATGCCTCCGGGAACAGGTGATGTTCCGCTGACAGTATTCCAGTCGCTTCCCATCGACGGTATCATCATCGTTACATCTCCCCAGGAGCTTGTTTCGATGATCGTCGGAAAGGCTGTGAAGATGGCAGAGATGATGAATATTCCGATCATCGGACTCGTTGAGAATATGAGCTACGCTGTATGTCCCGATTGCGGAAAGAAGATGAATATCTTCGGTGAAAGCCATATCGATGAAACTGCCGAGAAGTTCGGACTTAAGGTGCTCGCAAAGCTGCCTATAGATACCGAGCTTGCAAAACAGACAGACAGCGGTCTTATCGAGCTGTTCGAGAGCGAGGCTGCCGATCCTATTGCAGACGCTGTTGAGGAGTTCTGCAAATGAGCGTAAAGGGCGACAGAGCATACGAGCTTTTTAAGCAGGGCTACAACTGCTCACAGGCTGTATTCGGTGCTTTTGCAGAGGAGCTTGGAGTTGATTTCAGCACGGCGGTCAGAATGGCGTCGGGTCTTGGCGGCGGTATAGGCAGGATGCGTGAGGTATGCGGTACCTTTACGGGACTTACCCTTGCGGTCGGTCTTATCTACGGCTACGACGATCCGAAAGCTACAACGGAAAAGACCGCACTTTACGAGGATATCCGCACTCTTGCAGAACGATTCCGCAAAGAAAACGGCAGTATAATCTGCCGTGAGCTTCTTGGACTTCAGCAGGCAGAAAGCTCAGCTGTTCCCGAAGCAAGGACATCGGAATATTACCAGAAGCGTCCCTGTGCCGAGCTTTGCAGATATGCGGCAGATATTCTGGATGAGTTTATAAAAACTCACCCCGTTGAAAAATAACATGTTTTTACCCCCGTTTCCGATCAGAAAACGGGGGTAAAATAGTTTTATCAATCCTTTGGAATGAACCTGAAGCTTTCAAGATCAAAGTCACAGCCGGGTAGGAACTGCAGCTTTACTGCACCTGCACCACGGTAGTCGGGGAATTCCTTTTCGACCGTGATGTAGTCCTCGCTGAACGGGAATTCGATTATCTCGTGGATATCGCCGCCCTCACCCTTGATAAGCACGTGAATGGAGTCATTGTCATGACGTGTGCGTCCTGTGAGCTTTATCGAACTTACGCCCTTTGTAAACACAAGATCGTCATAGTCAAAGAATACGTTGTTGCCTATCTGTTCGATACGCTTTCCGTTTCTGACGAATGTGTCACCGTGTACGAGGTCGCAGTCAGCCGCATAGTTTACCTCATATGCCTGCTCACGCTGTGCAAAGAAGAATCCGCCGAAGTAAAGGCGCTGTTCGTGCGGACCGAAAACGAAGTAAAGGTCGTGCTCTCCGTACAGCTTTTCGTCAAGTGTAAAGGTATTGTCCTGATACGTCTGCCAGATGAAATCCGTCTGATAGCTGAATCCGCCGAGCAGCTTTCCGCCGTTTTCAGGGTCGCCGTCATATAGGCTGAACGGTGCGTTTTCATTTGTATGCCAGTGAATCATCCTGAGAGTGAACTGATCGCTGCCTGCTTTTCCGAAATCAACCTTTGTAAAGCCGACATAATTCTGTTCGCCAAGAAGAAGTACTCCGCCCTCTGAAACCTCGCTCATAACGCCGTTGCTCTTGTTGTAGAAACAGCCAGTAACGAAGCTGTATGGGTCAGTGAACGGCTGTCCGAAGCCGTTTGCGGTGAATTCAAGGTCAGATATAACTTCTGCCTGCGGCTTTCCGTTTGCGCAGGTACAGCGCAGCCTGAACTCTCCGTCACCGAGCGCTTTCAGCACGGCTGTAGCTCCATCAGCTGTTATTTCGGCAAGGTTTGTTACTATGCCGCTGTTGGTCACAACGCTCCATTTAAGGTCGGAGTAGGACGCATTTTCAGGCAGTATCTGCGCTGTGATATCCATTTCAGGTGCATCGGGTGTCAGCGTATTTCCGCCGCTTCTTGAAAGAACTATCTTTCTTACGGGTATCTCATCGTTTTCGGGTGCGGTGGTCAGATCCTCGGTGCAGGATACTCCGCTCTTCATTTCGGCAGGGATGACCTCGATCTTAAGCTGGGCAGATACAAGTCCCACAGACTCAGCTGTGACGATGGCAGTGCCGGCCTTGCTTCCTGCTTCGATATATGCGACAGCTCTTCCGCTGAACAGCTTTCTTGAACAGCATTTGTAATCGTCGTAATCAGTACTGTCACCGTTGTCAAAGCCTACAAGACGTGCGCCCTCGACAGAGATATTAACACGGTTCCTTGCGTTTTCAACGGGGTTTCCGTTTGCGTCCAGTGCGGATATCTCAACTGCGATCAGATCCTGACCGTTTGCTGAGAGTGTCTTTTTTCCGTGATGGGACGGCTTTAGCTTGAGCTGTACCGCTTCGCCGAAGCTGCGGCGGACATCGCTTTTTACCTCATTTCCGTCCTTGTCATAGCCTGTGACGCTTATCTCGCCCTTTTCATATGGTACCTGCCATGATATGGTATATTCCTCGGGCGCTTTTCTGCCGTGAGATACGCCGTTTACAAAAAGCTCCGCTTCATGCAGATTGGTGTAGGCAACGATATCCACAAGCTGACCGTCATTGAAATCCCAGTAGGGCAGAAGATGCAGCACAGGTTCGTCTGTCCATGCGGCTTGATACAGATAGAATGCGTCCTTTTTAAGACCTGCTGTGTCAACAGGACCGTAGTAGCTGTTTTTGG
>JAGAKC010000446.1 GCA_017848155.1 Oscillospiraceae bacterium
CAACTCCACCGTCATCATCCTCGACAACTCCATCACGGGCATGACAGGTCACCAGAACAACCCAGCAAACGGAAAGAACATCCACGGCGACCCTGCAAACGCAGTTGACCTTGAAGCACTGGTACGCTCCATCGGCATCAACAGAGTCACCGTAGTTGACCCCGGCGACCTTGCACAGGTGGAGAGCGTGCTTAAGACCGAGCTTGCCGCAAAGGAGCCCAGCGTTATCATCACAAGAAAGCCCTGTGCGCTGCTCAAGACCGTAAAGCACAATCCTCCGTTCACAGTTAACGCTGACAAGTGCAAGTCCTGCAAGGCTTGTATGAAGATCGGATGTCCCGCTATCTCCATGACAGGCGGCAAGGCTAAGATCGACGCTACACTGTGCGTAGGCTGCGATCTCTGCACACAGATGTGCAAGTTCGACGCAATCGAGAAGTAAAGAGAGGTATCTATATATGGCTACAAGATCAATTATGCTCGTCGGTGTGGGCGGTCAGGGAACCCTCCTCGCCAGCAGAATTTTAGGAAACACCCTGCTCTCTCAGGGCTTTGACGTAAAGGTAAGCGAGGTACACGGCATGTCCCAGCGCGGCGGCTCAGTGGTTACCTACATAAAGTACGGCGAGGCTGTGTACTCCCCTGTTATCGAAAAGGGCGAGGCTGACATCATCGTGTCCTTTGAGGAGCTTGAGGCTGCAAGATGGCTGCCCTACCTCAGAAAGGGCGGCAGGATCATCACAAATACCCAGCAGGTAGAGCCTATGCCCGTTATCACGGGAGCTATGGAGTATCCCTGCGACATCATCGCAAAGATAAAGGACAAGGGCGTTGATATCACTGCGCTGGACGCACTTTCCCTCGCAAACGAGGCAGGCTCTTCAAGAGCGGTAAACGTTGTGCTGATGGGCGTTCTCTCAACGATGATGGACTTCCCTGCGGACGCATGGAAAACAGCTCTGGAGGAATGTGTTCCCCAGAAGGCGCTGGAGATAAACCGCAAGGCTTTCGCACTCGGTGAGAGCTACGGAAAATAATCTGCAAATAATCAGATAACACATTTTTTCGGCAAACCAAAGCGGCGCAAGCGCTGCGCCGCTTATATTTATACAAGGAGAAAAAGAACATGATCAAGTATTTCAAGCCTGAGATCGAATGTGCTCCCCGTCACGAGCTGGAAGCACTTCAGTCATTCCGTCTTTCACAGCAGATCAGACGTGTCTACGACAACGTGAAGCCCTACCGTGAGAAGATGGACGCTATGGGCGTAAAGCCTGAGGACATCAAGTCCGTAAAGGATCTCAGCAAGCTGCCCTTTACCGTCAAGCAGGACCTCCGTGACAACTACCCCTACGGTATGTTCGCAACTCCCACCAGCGACGTGGTGAGGATCCATGCGTCCTCGGGTACGACAGGCAAGCAGACAGTTGTAGGCTACACCAGGAAGGATATCGACATCTGGGCGGAATGTGCCGCAAGAGCGCTCGCTTCCGTCGGCGGCGACCAGAACGATTTCGTGCACGTTTCCTATGGCTACGGTCTGTTTACAGGCGGTCTTGGTATGCACTACGGCGCTGAAAAGCTCGGTGCGACCGCTATCCCCGCTTCCGCAGGCAACTCGCAGCGCCAGCTTGAGATGTTCAGAGATTTCGGCTCCACCATCGTCTGCATGACTCCCTCCTACGCTGTCAGCCTTATCGAGCTTATGAAAGAGATCGGCATGAGCAAGGATGAGCTTAAGCTGAAGGCAGGCGTTTTCGGCGCAGAGCCGTGGACAGAGGAGATGCGTCAGCAGATCGAGGAGGGTCTTGGTATTAAGGCATACGACATCTACGGTCTGTCCGAGATCATGGGTCCCTCTGTATCCTGCGAGTGCGAGTATCAGTGCGGAATGCACATCTGCGAGGATCACTTCATCCCCGAGATCATCGACCCCGATACTCTTGAGGTACTTCCCGAGGGCGAACAGGGCGAGCTCGTGTTCACCTGCATCACAAAGGAAGCGCTCCCCCTTATCAGATACAGAACACGTGACATTGCGACCCTCGTATACGAGCCCTGCAAGTGCGGCAGAACTCATGCACGTATGCTTAAGCCTCAGGGCAGAACAGACGACATGCTCATCATCCGTGGCGTGAACGTATTCCCGTCACAGATCGAATCCGCACTGCTGAGCGTTGACAACAAGGCTACCAACTACCTGCTGGTGGTAGACAGAGTGAACAACCTCGACACCATCGAGGTACAGCTTGAGATACGTGACGATATGTTCGGCGATAACGTAAAGGACGTCGAGGCTTACAAGAAGAAGCTGAAGTCCGCTATCGACTCCGCTATCGGCGTAGGCGTTTCCATCAAGCTGCTGGAGCCTAAGTCCCTTGCACGCTCCATGGGCAAGGCTACACGCTGCATCGACAACCGCAAGATCAAGAACAAGTTCACAAAGTAATGGAGGTATATCATGCTTAATCAGATTTCCGTTTTTGTAGAAAACAAAGCAGGCAGACTGGCTTCCGTCATGAAGATACTCACCGACAACAACATCGACATCCGTGCGATGACTATTGCGGACACCACTGATTTCGGTATCGTGAGATTCGTTGTGAAGAACTACGAGGATGCTCTTAAGATACTAAAGGACAACGAATGCACCGCAAACGTGACCAAGGTCGTCGCTTTCAGCGTTCCCGATACTCCGGGCGGAATGTACTCCGTTATCGACGCTTTCGAGAATGCAGGCATCAACATCGAGTACTGCTACTCCCTCGTTACCAACAAGGAGGGCCGTGCGAGCGTTGCTGTCCGTGTGGACGACAACGACAAGGCTGTACAGGTGCTTAATGATAAGGGCATCGCGCTGATAACTGTGGATGATATCTGATATCATAAAATAATATAATATAAGTAAGAGGGCATGTGTTCAACATGCCCTCTGTTTTATGTTTTATTATCATCCTCTGTTCTGGGAAGCCACAAGGCTCTCGCCGCAGTATATCTCACGCAGCTTCGGCTTTTCGATCTTGCCCGTGGGATTTCTCGGCACATCAGCAAAGATGTACTTGTGAGGACGCTTGTACCTCGGCAGCTTGTTGCAGAAGATCTTTACCTCATCCTCGGTAAGCGTCATGCCCTCCTTGACGGAGATTATCGCCGCAGCTATCTCGCCAAGTCGCTTGTCGGGAAGTCCGATTACCGCAACGTCCTTGATGGCAGGATTCGATCTTAAGAAGTCCTCTATCTGAACAGGGTACAGGTTCTCACCGCCGCTGATGATGACATCCTTCTTGCGGTCAACAAGGAAGATAAAGCCGTCCTCATCCTCCTGCGCCATGTCGCCCGTAAACAGCCATCCGTCATGCAGCGTTTCAGCCGTAGCCTTTTCATCACGGTAATAGCAGGTCATAACTCCCGGTCCGAATACCGCAAGCTCGCCTACACCGCCACGGGGCACCTCGTTGCCCTCTTCGTCAACTATCTTCGTCTGCCAGCCGTAGCCTGCCTTGCCGATAGCGCCTACCTTGTGGATGTTCTCAACGCCAAGGTGAACGCAGCCGGGGCCTATCGACTCGGACAGACCGTAGTTCGTGTCGTACTGATGATGGGGGAACTTCTCCTTCCAGCGTGCGATAAGGCTCGGCGG
>JAGAKC010000447.1 GCA_017848155.1 Oscillospiraceae bacterium
ATACTGCCGATATTGCCTACGAAAACAAAAAAGCAGATGAACGTCGCAAGCAGCGGATAATCTATCCGTGCAAAAAGGCGATAGTCCGATACCGCCACTGCCGCCACAGTCACCGCAAGGCAGATATACTCATTCACAAGACCGGCGACAGACAGCACGCACACCAGGAATACAGCCATGTACACCCAGAATCGCCAGCCTGTCTTTAGCGACACACGCTCGCCCTCATGGCGCACGCTGCCCTTTTTCACCAGCAGCACCGACCCGCACAGCAGCAGATATCCTGCCGCACCTGCAAGCAGCACCGTGCCGAAAAACTCACCCATTCCCATCTGATAGTGCCTGAAAAGGAACAGATTCTGCGGATTTCCGATGGGTGTCATCATACTTCCGAGATTGGCTGCGGCAGTTTCGATAACCACCGTCATGATAAGCTGCGAGCTCATACCACACCCAGAATAGAGTCCCACGGTAAGCGGCACGAAGGTTATCAGCGCCACGTCATTTGTCACCAGCATCGAAACGAAGAAGCACAGATTCATCAGGATAAATGCGATCATCCTCGCCGAGCCTGTTTTGGATAACAGCGCTCCCGACAGCGCATCGAAAACACCCAGGCTGCGAAGTCCTGCCACCACTGCCATAAGGCAGAAGAGCAGTATTATCACAGACCAGTCCACATATCCAAGGTAAGCCACACTCGGCGGCACGATAGATGCGGATATCACCGCTGCTGCAAGCGATATCATCAGCACCGCATTGCCCTTTATAAAGCCCTTTACACTGTCCATACACATCACAAGGCGCAGTGCTAACGATAGCACAGCGCCGCACTCCTGTACTTTTCTGTCAATAAAAATGTCCGCCGTTATCCAGCGGACATCTATCAGTTAAAACGCAATTACTTCTTGCTCTTGCAGCAGCCCTTCTTAGCAGCAGGCTTAGCCTCTGTCTTTACCTCAACCGCCTTTGCAGCAGGCTTTGCGTCAGCTTTTACCTCAGCTGTCTTTACTTCAGCCTTGGCAGCGGGCTTTGTTTCAGCCTTTGCCTCAGCCTTCTTTGCGGCAGGCTTTGCTTCTGCCTTCTTAGCTGCGGGCTTAGCCTCTGTTTTCTTAGCTGCAGGCTTCTTTGCAGCTGTCTTTGCTTCAGCCTTCTTGGAAGGGATGAGCACAGCCAGAGCCTTGAACTTAGCAACGTCGCCGTCTACCTTTACAAGACCGTCTGCGATAGCCTTATCCATGTCAAGCTCACCTGCGAAGATCTTCTCGATATTCTCGGGTGCACCGGAAACATTTGCCTGATAATCGTCATAGTGATAGTGATTTACATCAAGAACACCGTTCTTAACTTCTACATAAAGATCGTCATCGCAGCCGATAAGTGTAAAGTTTACAGCCACGAGATCCTGGAACTTCTTTGCCTTTGCCTTGCTGCCCTTAAGGTATGCGCTGATCTTTTCTACGAGTTCTACATTATTCATTGGTCATATCCTCCTAAAACCATATGCTACAGGTTTACTGGCAGGCATGCACCTGCAAAAGAAACATCATATTTCTTTTTTAGTAGTATACCATATCGACAACTTATTTGCAATAGTCAAATTCTATAAAATTAATAACATTTCCTACCTATTTTCATAGGATTGTTAAAAAAACTGTCAAATGCATTATGTCTGCGGACCGAATCTCCTCTGGATGGGGGATACGATAGGCTCTCTCGGGCGCATATTGAGCATCTCAAGACGTACCATATCACGGTACTCAGGCTTTACCATATAGTACATGTAGCTCTCAAGAACATTGTACTTTCTGATGACTCTGCCCTCGATCTTGAAGTTGTTGAAGCCCATCTCCATATAGCGCTTGATGCTGTCAAGTCCGACAAAGGTGGAGTAGCCTGTTATCTGGTAGAAATTGAAGCCTGAATTGGGGCACTTGAATTCTCTTGCGCCTGTCATGATCTCCTCTGTAGTCTTCTGGCTTGCCACAGGTGTGGTGCTTGCCTTGCGCTGACACTCGCCAAGCACCTTGTAGTGCTCGCCACGGCGTGGACAGTGGGGCATGCAGTAGGGATTCACAAGTATCTCGCAGCGCTCACGATACTCCATAGGTATCTTCTCAAGGCGCTCGAAATCATTGTTCCAGTTATAGTCCAGCACCACCAGCTTATATCCCTTCTCAAACTCCCTCATCAGAGAATCATAGTCCTCAAGCTGCTTGCAGGTAGAGGACACCAGCGGATACTTCGGGTAATTCTCGCGTATGTAATCCTCCAGCACCTGAGTATTGCAGATGATCTCGTTGAAGCCGTTTTCAGCCTCCTTGCAGATCCTGTTGCAGAATCTGTCCTTAAGATCTTTTTCTGTGATGGTGGGGTTAGTAAAGGTGAAGCGGATGGGCACGTTCCTTTCATTGAACCACTTGATGGTATTTGTTATCTGCTCCTTACTGGTGAAGCCAGCGATAGCTCTGCCGCCGTTCCACAGTGCAGGCGCAAAGCAGCCGAAGCAGGACGCGATCTCCAGCTCGTCATAGAAATACTCGGGATGCTCCTTTATCATATCGATAAGGTTCAGGTTAAGCTCCCAGTGCATCCAGAAATCAGGTATATGGAACTTCATTTTCATAATCAGATACTCCTTAAAACAT
>JAGAKC010000448.1 GCA_017848155.1 Oscillospiraceae bacterium
ACATAGCTACTGCGGCGATACTGATGTGGGGCTTCGGCGATGCGGCAGCTGCGCTTATCGGCAGGCGCTTCGGAAAGCACAAGATACGTCACAGATTTGCTGACCCGAATAAATCATGGGAAGGCACTGCGGCGATGTTTGCGACATCAGCGGTGGTGGGAGCTGCTGTGCTGCTGGCATTTTCGGCGCAGCCGTGGTATATATGCATCGGTGCGGCGCTTGCGGTATCTGCGGCAGGAGCCTACACGGAGCTTGTAACCAAGGGCGGAAATGACACGGTAACTGTGCCCGTGGTGAATACTGCGCTGCTGCTGGCGGTATTCGGAATACTTAACTGAACTTAAAGCGAAGCAAAATATAAAGCGCATTGACTACACATCAATGCGCTTTCTTTTATTATTATGTAAACATCCTTTTCGTCTGCGGCACACGGAAGAGCAGTATCATACCTGCCACCGTGAATACAAGCTCTGGCAGCATGTACGCTGCGTTGTAGCCAAGGCTGTACAGCCATTCGTTGTCAGTTGCAAAGCCCTCCCACAGCTGTCCTATGGAGTGCCAGATAACTACACCGCTGAAATAATGGCAGAGGAATCGCATCACTATTGCGGCAGCAGTACCTGCAATACGTCCTGCGATGCCCTTTGTGCGCAACATTCCCGAAAGACCGATCACCGTAAACGGAAGGATATAGTCAAGCATTATGCAGGCTATCAGCATCACAGGAGTAAGTCCCCAGCCGAAAAGTCCGTCGACCGCACCCTGACCAAGCTGTATCAGGGAGAAGATAAAAGCTGCAAAGATTCCGTGCTTTATGCCGTGGCGGATACTGTACACGGCAATCGGCAGCATCGACAGCAGCGTCACCGACCCTCCCCACGGCAGATGGAATACCCTTATGTAGCTGAGCACTGCGGAAAGTGCTACCATAACTGCGCCCTCTACAAGTACAGTGGTGCTGGTGCGCTGCTTTTTCTGCGGCTTTGCGTTTGGTGTGGAGTTTATCATATCCATAGTATTGCGTCCTTTCGCTGCATCGACCATACGCAGAAAAAAGCGCACCGACGGATATCGGCACGCTTTGAGATGTCTTTTTACGAACATTCTTCCTACGTCGGCATTATCCGAATCAGGTATAAGGGTCTGTGTCCTGACCGACACACTCTCAGCCACGGCGGCGTTTGCCATTGCAGCTCCCCATTCAGTCCGTTGATTATTCTACCACACTTTTTTATGTTTGTCAAGTGCTCACATAAATATATCGGTGCTGACGCAGGCTACACCTGTCAGCTTTTCGCTCAATGCGTCGGGCTGCGATGTGCCGCAGGATAGCGTGAAGCTCCGTCCGTGCACTCCGCGTGTGCCATTTTCGTCCACAGTTTCAAACGCATTCAGCGGCACTTCAAGCTTCAGCGTCACGCTGCTGCCTGCCCTGATATTTATGCGCCTGAAGCCGCACAGCCACCTTTTAGGTGCGTCAGCCGTATCGTGACAGCTCATGTACAGCTGTACCACCTCGGAGCAGTCCATATCGCCCGCATTCGTCACAGTTACCTCCGCCATGCCGTCTGCATAGGAAAGCTCGCTGCATGTTACACGGCTGTAGGTAAGTCCGTATCCGAATGGATACAGGATATTGTCATCCTCCGCATAGCGGTAGGTGCGGCCTTTCATTGAGTAGTCATTGAAATCAGGCAGCTTTTCAGCGCTTTTGTAGAAAGTCACAGGCAGCTTTCCCGACGGCGAAGCATCGCCGAAAAGAAGCCGTGCAAGCGCCTTGCCGCCATACTGACCCGCATACCACATGTCAAGCAGTGCGTCGCACTCGCAGCCGACATTTATCGCACTTCCTGCCGCAAGCACGATTATCAGCGGCTTTCCTGTTGCTTTCAGCTTTTCAAGAAGTATTCGCTGACTTTCCGGCAGCATCAGGTCAGGCTTGTCGCCCGATGCGTATGCGTTGCCCACATCGCCCTCCTCGCCCTCAAGCGATGCGTCAAGTCCCACACAGGCTATCACCACATCGGAGCTTTCAGCGGCGGCTATCGCCTCTGCATAGCGGTCGCCTGCACGGGCAAGTCCCTCGCAGCGGTCCTTGTACAGGTGGCAGCCCTCGGCAAAGTGCACCCTGCCCGAAAATCTGTCCTGTATTCCCTCAAGAAATGTTATGTACCTGTCCGCAGTGCCGTTGTGGTTGCCCGTCAGCGCAGCTCTGCTGTCCGCATTCGGACCTATCACGGCGATGGTCTTTATGCTGTCCTCGTCCAGCGGAAGTATACCGTTGTTGTGGAGCAGCACAGCTGACTTTTCGGCAGCCTCCAGTGAAACTGCCTTGTGCCTGTCGCAGGCTATCACGTCGTAGGGTATATCGTCGTATATCGTCTTGTCCAGCTGTCCCAGCCTTATCCTTGTGCGCAGCGCATGCACACAGGCTGTGCGGATATCATTTCGTGTGATAAGACCCTTATCCAGCGCTTCGAGGATACTTAGATAAGTGCTGCCGCAGTTTACATCGCAGCCTGCTTTGAGCGCCATTGCGGCGGACTCGGGCGCAGTTGCGGTAACGCAGTGATGCTGATGGAAATCGTTTATCGCCCAGCAGTCGGACACAAAATATCCGTCAAAGCCCCATTCCTTCAGCTTTCCGAAAAGCATGGAGCTTGCACAGGACGGCTCACCGTAAACACGGTTGTAGGCGCCCATGACTCCCTCCACCTGTGCATCCTGCACCAGTGCTTTGAAAGCAGGGAGATATGTTTCCTCAAGGTCCTTCCTGGAGGGGCATGCGTCAAACTCGTGGCGCAGCGCCTCGGGGCCGCTGTGCACGGCGAAATGCTTTGCGCATGCGGCGGTGCGCAGGTGCTCTCCCTCGCCCTGAAGTCCCCTTGTGAAAGCAACTCCCAGCCTTGCGGTGAGATAGGGACACTCGCCGTAGGTCTCGTGCCCTCTGCCCCAGCGAGGGTCACGGAATATGTTGATGTTTGGCGACCACATGGTAAGTCCCTTGTAGATGTCACGGTCGCCGTGCTTTGAAGCGGCATTGTACTTCGCTCTTGTCTCGGTGGAGGTGATCTCTCCCACACGATGGAGAAGCTCCTCGCTGAATGTTGCGGCAAGTCCTATCGCCTGGGGAAACATGGTGGCTGTTCCTGCCCTTGCAACTCCGTGAAGTCCCTCATTCCACCAGTTGTAGTGGGGAAGTCCGACCTTGGGCACCTCGGGTGCGTCATAGCGCAGCTGCTCTGCCTGCTGCTCGGTCGTAAGCGCATCGGTGAGCGCCTCGGCACGCTGCTGCGGTGTAAGTGTCGTGTCAAGCCATGGTCTGTTCATATCGTTTCTCCTTTCAAAAAAGAGTGCTAGATACATTGTATCACATATCAGCAGTTAATACAAGTATGCTCTGCGCAGTTTTTATCCTCTCCTGAACTGGGACGGTGTCATGCCCTCGTACCGTCTGAACAGCTTCGTGAAGTAGCTTGCGGTGCAGAAGCCACATTCCGCCGCGATGTCCTCCACTGACCCCGAAGTGTTGGAAAGAAGCTCCTTTGCCGCCTGGATACGGCGCTTTGCGGCATATTCCATCGGTCGCATTGAAAGAGATGAGCGGAAGAGCCTGCAAAGATGCTGCCTTGATACTCCTGCGACGGCGCAAAGCTCGTCAAGCGTTATCGGCTCGCTGTAGTGCCCGTTTATATGGTCGATGGCTTTCATCATTGCGGAGCTTTTCGCATGCTCGCTGCTTTCTGCGTTGGTCAGTCTGTAGAACTCGATGAGAAGATCGTACAGATAGCCTGCCGCCCTGTAGTTTCCGAAAAGCCTGTCGCCGATAAGCGCTTCATGCATCTTGCGGAAGTGATGTTCGAGCGTTTTGGTGCTGCCAAGGGTGAATATCGTCGGGGCGGTAAGTCCGAAATGCCGCAGCAGCTCATCTGCCGCAAAGCCTGACGGTACTACCCAGTGAATGTCCCACACATCTCCGTCAGGGTAGTATTCATGCGGATAGTCACGAGGCAGGAAGAATGCGGTATTTGGCTTTATGCTGTGACGCTGACCGTCAAAAACCAGCGTGCCGCCGCCCTTCGTGCAGTAGAACAGCTGCGCATAGGGATAGCCGTCCCTGCGCAGTATGTGCGGCTGACATTCGTGCAGACCTACACTTTCAAGGTAAAGCGGAAGCTCGCTCTCGCTTCCGATGATGGGAAAATCATAAAAGAACATTTTTTCCTCCGATGTTCATATCGTTATAGAATAATAATATCATTGATTGACAGATATGTCAACAGGGATTATAATTGAAGCATAAAACGATTCGGACGGAGGGACGTTATGAAGGGTGACGAAAGGCTTGCGCAGGTAGCTCCGCATATGCGGCAGGTGCGGTTACAGCAGCTGGAATTCTATGCGTTCGTGCATTTCACGGTGAACACCTTTACGGATAAGGAATGGGGCGACGGCACGGAAAGTCCCGATATTTTCGCACCAACGGCACTTGACGCAGAGCAATGGGTCACAGCGATAAAGTCGGCAGGTATGCGGGGACTTATCCTCACCTGCAAGCATCATGACGGCTTCTGCCTGTGGCAAAGCAAGCTTACAAAGCACACTGTGGCATATTCGCCCTACAAAAACGGCGGCGGAGATGTGGTGAGAGAGGTCGCTGACGCATGCCGAAAGCATGGGATAGAGTTCGGCGTTTACCTTTCTCCGTGGGACAGAAACTGCCCCCTTTACGGACAGGGCAGGGCATACGATGACTTTTTCATTGGTCAGCTGACCGAGCTTCTGACGAATTACGGAAGGATTTTTGCGGTGTGGTTTGACGGAGCCTGCGGCGAGGGTACAAACGGCAGGAAGCAGTACTACGACTGGGACAGGTATTACGATGTGATAAGAAAGCTCCAGCCTGATGCGACGATACATGTCTGCGGTCCCGATGTGCGCTGGTGCGGAAATTAAGCAGGTCACACCCGAAGCTCCGAGTGGAGCGTAGTGCCGCTTCGTACCCGTGACACGGAGAAGATATCCGAAAACAGCCAGCACACCGACAGTGACGAGTTCAGACAGCGTAAGATAAGCGCATGGGACGAGGACCTCGGCAGCAGGGAGATACTTCGTAACGAGCCGCAGCTTATTTGGTATCCTGCGGAGGTGAACACCTCTATACGTCCAGGGTGGTTCTGGCATGAGAATGAGAACGACAGCGTAAAGCCGCTTAATGAGCTTATCCGTATCTACAACAGCAGTGTCGGCGGCAATGCGACATTTCTGCTGAACATCCCTCCCACAAGCGAGGGTCTTTTCCACGAAAACGATGTGAAGCGCCTGAACGAGCTTGGCGGCTATCTTAAGGCTGCGTTTTCGGAGGACCTGCTGTGCTGTGCGGAGCTTACTGCGGACAGCTGCGCCGAGGGTCATGATATCACCGCCGCAAGGTCACAGGACTATGACGGCTTCTATTCCCCAAAAAGCGGCAGCTGCAGTGCTGTCATAACGGCACGCTGGGAAGCGCCCGTTGATGTTGGTAATATCGTTATAATGGAGAATATCCTTAAAGGTCAGCGGATAGAGCGGTTTTCGGTGGACGCATACCTGGACGGCAGGCTTACCGAGGTATACAGCGGCACAGTGGTCGGCTACAAACGGATAGTGCCGCTTGGACGTATCACAACCGACCGCATAAGGATACGTATAACAGATTCGCGTACAGAGCCGACAGTGGCTTTTCTTGGCATCTTTAAAGCAATATGAATATGTAATAATAACATGGAGGTAACTGAAATGGATATGTCGCTTATCGCACGAAAAGGCTCCGCAAAAAGCGGAATGGTGTATCACGAGGACCCTGCGGTGCTGCATGTGGGCACACTTTCTCCGCACTGCTATTTCATACCGTTTAAGGACGGCGCTGACCCATTTGCGCAAAGGGAGTGCTCCGACAGATTTGAGCTGCTGAATGGTGAGTGGGGCTTCTGCTACTATGACAGCATCATCGACCTGCCTGACGACTTCACCGATATCGCACCCGAAAAAAAGATACCTGTGCCGTCAAACTGGCAGCTTCACGGCTATGATGTGAAGCAGTACACGAATGTCTGCTATCCGATACCCTATGACCCACCTTATGTACCTGATGACGACCCTGTGGGAGTATACAGCAGGAGCTACGACTACACCCCTGACGGAATGCGCAGGATACTGGTATTTGAGGGTGTGGACAGCTGCTTCTACCTTTACATAAACGGCGTTTTTGCAGGCTATTCGCAGGTATCGCACATGACCTCCGAGTTTGACATCACCGACCTGCTGCATGAGGGCGAGAATACCGTTACTGCAGCAGTGCTTAAATGGTGCGACGGCACCTATCTTGAGGACCAGGATAAATTCAGGCTTTCGGGAGTCTTCCGTGATGTATATGTGCTGTCCCGTCCCGAAAAGCGCATAGAGAGCTACCGCATAAAAACCGTGCTTAAGGACAGCGGAGCGGAGCTTCTGCTCACGGTACACGGTGCGGACGCAGATGTAACTCTCTGCAACGGTGATGGAAAGCTCCTTTTCAGCGGCAGAGCGCAGGACGGCGCTGTGCTGTCCGTAAATGTAGATGATGTGCAGCTATGGTCTGCGGAGATACCTTACCTCTACAGCCTTAATATCAGCGCCTGCGGCGAGGTCATCGGCGAAAGGGTAGGCTTCCGTGATATCCGTGTCGAAAACGGAGTAGTGAAGATAAACGGCAGGGCAGTAAAATTCCGTGGTGTGAACAGACATGACAGCTACCCCGAAACAGGCAGCGCAGCGTCTGTTGAGCAGATGAAAAAGGACCTGCTCTCCATGAAGCGGCACAATATAAATGCGATAAGGACCTCTCACTATCCCAATGCGCCTGAATTTTACAGGATGTGCGACAGGTATGGCTTTTATGTTATCGACGAAGCTGACCTTGAGATGCACGGCTGTGTAGAGGTGTACAACGATTTTAAATGGAGCGCAGAAAATGCTTACAGCGGTATTGCGCTTCTTGCAGGCGACGAACGTTTCAGAGAAGCGATAGTTGACCGCTCAAAGCTGATGACAGCGAGGGATATAAACCGTCCCTGCGTGGTGATGTGGTCGCTTGGAAACGAGAGCGGCTACGGCACGAATCTGCGTGCTGCTGCTGAATATATCAAGAGCTTCGATGACACAAGACTTGTGCATTATGAGAGCACTCATAAGCTGTGCGATACATCTGATGATGTGCTTGACCTCGTGTCGCAGATGTACACATCCCCCGAGGACATGCAGAGATTTCTGCAGGACGAAAAGGAGACCCGTCCGCTGCTGCTTTGCGAATACTGCCATGCCATGGGCAACGGCCCGGGCGACCTTGAGGACTATCATGTGATATTCCACAGCAGCGAGCGCTTCTGCGGCGGATTTATCTGGGAGTGGTGCGACCACGGCTTCTCCCTCGGAAAAACGGAGGATGGTGCGGAGAAATACGGCTACGGCGGTGACTTCGGCGAGCGCCACAACGACGGCAATTTCTGCATGGACGGTCTTAATTACCCCGACAGACGGCCGCATACGGGTCTGCTTGAAGCAAAGCAGGTCTACCGTCCCGTAAGAGTATCGTATGACGGTGACGGCAGCTTCAGCATAAACAGCATGCTTGTCTTTGCCGATGCGGGCAGCTTCCTTGACGGCAGATATGAGCTGACCTGTGACGGCGGAGTGCTGCACGAGGGCAGCTTCAGCTTCAGCGCAGAGCCGATGGGCAGCACGAAGCTGCACATTCCCGAGGCAGCTGCGCAGTTTGAAAAGAGCACCTATATCCGCTTCATTTTCACTGCAAAGCAGGACACTCCCTACTGGGAAAGTGGATATGAGGTCTGCTTTGACCAGCTGTGCCTGTGTGATGTGAAGCAGCAGCCTGCCGCACCTGTCGGCACAGCACCTGTATTTGATGAGCAGCCGCTGTACATCACCGTTACCGCAGGTGATGTGGTATTCGGCTTTGACAGGCGCACCGCACGCTTTGATTCGGTCACTGTACACGGCGAGCAGCTCCTGTGTGCACCGATAGACTTCAATTTCTTCCGTGCACCAACAGACAACGATGTTATGCGCGGTGACTGGTACAGGGCGCATCTCAACGACTATATCGTAAAGGTGTACAGCACTGATGTTAGCGTATCTGACGGCTGCGTCGTGATAAGCGTGAAGCAGTCCTTTGGCTGGAGCATACACCAGCCGTTTGCGGTGGCTGATGTGAGCTATCGTATAGCTTCTGACGGGTCACTTTCCGTGCACTGCACCGCTGATACCTCTAATAAAGTGACATTCCTGCCGCGCTTCGGCTTAAGGTTGATGCTGCCGAAATGCTTTGACAGAGTTGACTACTTCGGCTACGGACCGTATGAAAGCTACATCGACAAGCATAGGGCGTCCTACCTCGGCAATTTCAGCGCTGATATCAGCGACCTGCACGAGGACTACATAAGACCGCAGGAAAACTCCTCGCACTATGGCTGCACCCACATGACGGTCAGCAGCGACACCGCAGCCATACGCTTCAGCGGCGATCGCTTCTCCTTCAATGCGTCGGAGTATACCCAGGAGGAGCTTGCGGCAAAGCGCCACAACTTCGAGCTTGAAAAGAGCAACTGCAGCGTCATCTGCGTCGACGGAATGATGGCAGGTGTAGGCTCCAATTCCTGCGGACCACAGCTTGCGGAAAAGTACCGCCTGCCGCTTAAGGGCGTAACTCTGGATATACGTATGGAATTTACGGCAATGTGATATATTTATTCTACGGCACGGGGTAACTGTGCCGTATTTTTTTGAAAAAAGCGGGACATTCCGTGCTCCTGCGGTGTATTATAAGTGAAAGGCGCCATTCAGAAACGGGAGGTGAGAGGATGGATAGCGACAGACTGAGCGGATACATACAGAGATATCAGCGTACAGTGTACCGTGCGGCTTTCAGCTATGTGGGCAGCTGTGCGGACGCTGAGGATATCGTGCAGGACACCTTTGTCAAGCTGTATACCTATAACGGCAGATTTGAGAGTGAGGAGCATGTCAAGGCGTGGCTGATACGTGTCGCAGTGAATCTGTCCAAAAATCTTCTGCGCTCCCGTCGCCGCAGAGGAGCTTCCGAGGTGACGGATCACGGCAGCTGTGACAGGGAAAACGAGCTGCTTGCAGCGGTGATGGAGCTTCCGCCCTCATATCGTGAGGTCATATATCTATATTATTATGAGGGGTACTCCGCAAAGGAGATAGCGGCGATACTGCGCCATCCCGTGAGCACTGTCACCACACGGCTATCGCGCGGCAGAAAACTACTTAAGGATATGCTCTTGGAGGGATAATTATGGACGACAGATTATATGAGCTGTTTGATGGAATTGATCCGTCAAAGAGCAGCGATGAACTGCTTGAAGCGGTTTTAAGAAAGGCGGAATGTACTATGGAAAAGAAAAGAAGATCAAAAAAGATGGTCGTTATTCCTACGGCGGCAGCTGCTTTGACGATAGGTGCGGTCAGCGTTGGTGCGGCATACGAATGGGATATAGCTCAGGCATTCGACATATTTTTTTCGGGTCGTGGCAGTACACAACAGTCAGGCAGCGGCTTTGACTTTGCAGAGGCAGGAAAGGAGCTTTTCGTGGAGCTTCAGGCGGAGCACTGCGATATCACTGTAAACGGCATACTTGCAGGCGAGAGCAAGCTGTACATGCTGTACGATGTGGAGTTTGAAGAGGACTTTGACTGTGCGACGGGAACTGATGCAGAGTGGTCGAACTGGCTGTTTGATGCAGAGCTTTCAGTAAACGGCGGCGAGCCTTTCAAAGGTGGCTGCAAGATTGGCAGCATAAACGGCAGCCGATATACTCTTTGTGCAGACTGGGAGCTTAACGACGATACCTTTGATATCGGCGACGAGCTCACCGTCAGCTTTGACGGGATGTTCAGATATCATAACGACGAATTTAACGAGCAGCAGCATGAGGAGCTTAATGATATCGGCTTTGATACAGTGCTGGACGTGGAGGTCATTACTGAGGGC
>JAGAKC010000449.1 GCA_017848155.1 Oscillospiraceae bacterium
TACAAAATAATATAATAAAAAGCGTAGGAGATAATAAAGGCAAAGATGGTGGCATAATGGGTAGGTTTTTAGGAAACAAGCCATCGAATGTGTCTATGCATATAGCATTAATCTTGTGTTTATCGTTGATTATACTTATTGTTATTGATATGGTACATTCTTATTTTGTAAACGAAAACTTAAATATGGATCTAATAAATCTAATTGTGCCAGTTGTTACTCTTTCATTAGGTTATATTTTTGGAAAAGGCAATTCGGATTAATATACATATTCAACAAAAAAGTGAGTTGCAGTTGCAATTCACTTTTATTTTATCATAGTGTATACACATATTCAGAAATTGACTTTCCACTATAATAATGCTATAATAACGGTATATGAAGTTTAGTAGTAATCTCCCCGATTTTTACCACCTGTTTCATGAATTCTGTAACAACAAAGGAGGTAAAATGAGCAAAACACCCTATACCACTGACGGCGAATATACTCTGTATCTTCTTGTTGATATTTTCGACAGTGGAAATAAGATGTATTCCATATTTGACAGCAATAATGATCATTGCGGAGGGATCGAGCTTAAAAATCCTACATCCGATACACCGGAAATAGGTATTGAATTACTTGAGAATAAGCGCAATCAAGGCATTGCTAAGAAAGTAGTGAAAATGCTCGTACAGAAAGTGTGTCAGGAACGTGATGTGGAATATTTTCTGCTAAGGATATCATCCCGAAATCATCATAGTAAGCATGTGTTTGAAAAAATGGGCGCAATATTTATAGGCGAAGAAGATAACATATTTAAAAGGCTTATCAGTAAGTTTAGCGATAAGAGAGAAGCCCTTTCCGAGGATGAACAGAAGATACTTGAAGATTGTCTGAACGAGGAGAATAACGAAGTGGTCAACAGGTATAAATTGTTGCCCGATGTTTTTAAGTGATAAAGCCGTAACTGCAACGCAATTCAGGAGGATTTACATAGATGTATAAGATTTTATTTGTCTGCCACGGCAACATCTGTCGCTCGCCGATGGCGGAGTTCATACTGCGTGACATGCTGAAGAAGCGTGGGGCGCAGGGCGTGGAGGTAGCCTCTGCGGCGACGTCCACCGAGGAGATAGGCAACGGCGTGCACCGAGGCACACGTGAGGTGCTGCACAGGCTGGGGATAGACTGCTCGTTCAAGCGTGCACGGCAGATGACGAGGGCGGACTATCGTGAGTACGACCTGCTTCTCGGCGCAGACAGCCGCAACATACTCACCATGCAGCGCATCGCAGGCGGCGACCCTGACGGGAAGATAATGCGCCTGCTGGACCTTACGGAGCGCCCGCGTGACATCTCCGACCCGTGGTATACGGGGGATTTCGACACCACCTACGCTGACGTGAAAGAGGGCTGCGAGGCGCTGATAGCCGCACTGTGCAGCAGGGGCGTCATCGTATGAGGTCGCTGGAGAGGGCGCATCCGCTGGTGAGCTTCCTGTACCTTGTCGCAGTTATGGGAATGACAGTTTTCACACGCTCGCCCGTGCTTGCGGTGCAGTCCGCCGTGGGAGCCTCGCTGCTGCTGATGCTTTCGGGCAGCGGCAGACTTGCGCTGATGATACCGATTTTTGCGGCAGCCTCGGCGCTGACCAATCCAATATTCTCCCACAACGGAGTTACGGTGCTGTTCTTCGTGAACGACCTGCCCGTGACGGCTGAAGCGGTGGTGTACGGCGCAGTTTTCGGCACAGTTCTTGCGGCAGCCTGCGCATGGGGAATATGCGCTGTGCGCTTCGTGACGAGCGACAAATACATCTGGCTGTTCGGGCGGATACTTCCGTCGGCAGGTCTGGTGCTGTCCTGTGCGCTGCGCTTCCTGCCGCTGCTGACAAGGCGTGCAAGGTCCTTTGCGGCGGTACAGGGCGCAGCTACCCTGAAACAGCAGCTGCACACCTTTTCCGCCTGCGTAGGCTATTCTGCGGAGCTTGCAATGTCCTCGGCGGATTCCATGAACGCACGCGGCTACGGCTCGGCTGTACGAACCTCCTACTCCGTCTACAGCTTCGGCAGACGTGAGTGCATCGCCCTTGCGGCAGTTATCCTGCTGTCCGTGGCAGCTGTGGTGATGACTGTCCTCGGCGGCGGTGAGTTCTTCTATTATCCTGCGTTATCGGAGCTGAAAACTCGCCCTGCCGACATCGCCCTGTACATCAGCTTCGGCGCACTGACGCTGCTCCCCACAGCGGTAATTCTACGGGAGAAGATGAAAATATTGAATATTGAATAATGAATAATGAATAATTTCGGTATCGGCTTCGCCGATGATATCTGAATCCGATTTTTCAGGCAACGCACCTGCCACCGTGCCATGTCGGCATGATAAAGCCTTCCCCTTGAGGGGAAGGTGTCTGCGCCAGCAGACGGATGAGGTGTCGGGGGTGTGTCCGTTCACACCGTAATATCAGACACGGAATAAACATTCATTAATCAAAGGTTGAAAGGTCACATGAACATACTATCCACAAACAACATAAGCTTCACGTATCACGGGGGCGCTGCGGCGCTTTCGGGGGTAACGCTTGATATTCCCGAGGGCAGCTTCGTCACGGTCTGCGGCGAGTCAGGCTGCGGCAAGAGCACGCTGCTGCGGCTGATGAAGCCTGCGCTGACGCCCCGTGGCGAGCTTTCGGGGGAGCTTTTTTACTGCGGCGAGCTGATAAGCTCCCTTTCGGAAAAAAGGGCAGCCTCGGAGATAGGCTTCGTCATGCAGGACCCCGAAAGTCAGATAGTCACCGACAAGGTCTGGCACGAGCTTGCCTTTGCCCTTGAAAGCACGGGCGTGCCCGTGGGGGACATGCGCCGCAGGGTCGCAGAGATGTCCTGCTACTTCGGGATAGAGGAGCTTTTCGAGCGTGATACGGCTTCGCTGTCGGGCGGTCAGAAGCAGCTGCTGAATCTTGCGTCGGCTGCGGCGCTGCACCCGAAGCTGCTTATCCTTGACGAGCCTACATCGCAGCTCGACCCCATCGCCGCACAGGGCTTCATCACCGCCGTTTCAAGGCTGAATCGGGATTTCGGCGTGACGGTGGTCATCGCAGAGCACAGGCTTGAGGAGCTGCTGCATGTGTCGGACAGGCTGGTCGTCATGGAAAAGGGACGGGTCATCGCCGACTGTGAGCCACGGGGTATCTGCGGCGCACTTGCGGCTGACCACCCGATGATGGCGGCAATGCCCGTTTCGGTGCGGCTGTATTCGCTGGGCGGCGGCAGGGAAGCTGCTCCGCTGACCGTGCGTGAGGGCAGGTCTGACCCCGTGTGCAGCGCTGCTGCGGCAACGCTCCCCGACCCCTATCCCGAGAGCAGGGCAGGCGGCGAGCTGCTTCTGTCCGCAAGGGAGCTTTGGGTGAGCTACGGCAGGAATCAGCCTGACGTGCTGAAAAGCGCCTCGATTGATGTTAAGCGTGGCAGAGTCTACGCTGTCCTCGGCGGCAACGGCAGCGGAAAGACTACGCTTCTGAAAACGCTGTGCGGCATGATAAAGCCGCTGGGCGGCAGGGTGAAGCGTGCGAAGAGCTGCGCCTGTGCGTATCTTCCGCAGGACCCCTGCGAGCTTTTCGCAGAGGACACGGTAAAGGAGGAGCTGTCCTCGGTCTGCGCCGAATGGCAGCCGACTGCGGAGCGCTTCGGACTATGCGGACTTCTCGGCAGCCATCCGTATGACCTGTCGGGCGGCGAGCGGCAGCGGCTTGCGCTGGCGAAGCTGATGCTGAAACAGCCTGACGTGCTGCTTCTGGACGAGCCTACAAAGGGCATGGACGCAGCAGCCAAGGCGCAGCTGTGTCAGACGCTGCGGAGCATCTCCGACGACGGTGCAGACGGTGCAGTCGGTGCAGCT
Organism: Oscillospiraceae bacterium; assembly: GCA_017848155.1. Classification (GTDB taxonomy): domain Bacteria; phylum Bacillota; class Clostridia; order Oscillospirales; family Ruminococcaceae; genus CAG-115. The sequence continues at coordinate 3,881 of JAGAKC010000449.1, forward strand.
GTGGTGCTGGTAACTCATGACACCGAGCTTGCCGCAGCCTGTGCGGACATCTGCGGTCTGCTTTTCGGCGGCGAGATGGTGTGCGAAGCTCCCCCGTCCGAATTCTTCCCCGACAGCTACTTCTACACAACACCGCTTTGCAGGATGAGGAGATAAAGAGAATGAGGAATGAGGAGTGAGGAATGAGGAATTTCGGTATCGGCTTCGCCGATGATTTCAAAAAACGTATTTAAGGCATCGACCGTAGAGCAGGGACTTGTCCCTGCCGTTTTATCGTGACCCTACACCGTTCATCTGAAAAACGTTGGGGAAACATGTTATCGTAGGGGCGAACTGCGTTCGCCCGAAAAACATGGCGCAAAAAAACGGGCGAACACAGTTCGCCCCTACGGAAATATTCAGACCGCATGCCGCCGATGATCTCAAAGACCGCATTTCAGGAAACGGATGTCACATTTTGATAAGCGCCCGAACGGGCGCCACCACATTTATTCAATATTCATTATTCTTTATTCATTATTCACTATTTCCCTGAAACACCCCGTATTTATCTCTGAGCCTTGAAAGCCGCCTGCCGAGGGGACGGGCGAGGGCGAGGAGGAAGATGACGTTTGAGGCGCAGTAAACTGCTGTGACGGGGAGGGAAGCGGCTGTGGCGGCGAGCCATCTTGAAAGGTCCAGCACACCGTCTGCCGAGAGCACAGTCCATATGTCCATCACGAGGGAGTAGAAGGCTCCTGCGAGGATGCCGAATATAATAAGCGGAGCAGGCTTTTCCAGCCTGCCGTTTTTGTTAAGGATACCTGCGACAAAGCCGATAAGTCCCCATGCAAGCATCTGGAAAACTGTCCATGCGCCCTGACCGAAGAAGATGTTGGAGATGAGCGCAGACATCGCTCCCACCATGAAGCCTGCCCTACCGCCGAAGTACAGCGCCGATATGACCACCACAGCCGTCACGGGCTTGAAGAACGGCACAGCCGCAAATATCAGCCGCCCTGCCGCCGCAAATGCGACCATCACGGCGACCAGCACCAGCTCACGGGCACGGGGCGCACGGCGCTCAAATGCGGTGAAGAACGGCACACAGCACAGCACCGCCGCCACGATAACGGCAATGTCCCACCGCTGTCCGCCCGAAAGCACCGTGCCTGTAACTGCCGCCACTGCGACAAGCGGCACTGAAACCAGTGCCGCAATTCCGATAAATCGTCTTATGCTCATGAGTTCCTGCGGTCGATGCCGCCGTGACCTCCGAGGTCTGCGAGAATGTCGTCCACGTCGTACCTGCTCCTGTCACGGCTGTCGTCATCGTCGGTCATCAGTGACGAGCGGCTCTTTGCGGCGAGGATGTCGGCGCTCTTTCTGGCCGAGCCGTCCGCATACGACCTGCCCACCGCAGAGGGGACTATGTCACGGCCTGCGCTTGCAAGTGCGTCCTCAAGGTCGATGACACGGCGTGCCGCCGAGCCCTTGCGGTTGATGCCCCTGCCTATCTGGGGAGCATCGGACTGGGTGAAGAAAGCGTCGGACTTCTTCTTTTTGGGGAGCTGTGGTATCTCCGCCGTAGCTTCTGTCACAGGCTTTGCGGTCGCAGGCGACTTTTTCGGCGGCTGTACGGCGCTGTCGAGGTAGCGCTTAGCCGCAACGGATGACGGAACTCCGCCGGATGCGGCTTCCTGCTTTGTCGGGGGAGCTGTCCTGCGCTCCGTGGTCTTGGGCGCAGAGCCGTCCGAAAGGATATCGGAAAGCGTGGTCTTTCTGCCCGTGTCAGGCTTCACGGAGCTTACGGGCGGCAGGTCACGCTGTACGTTGTTCTTACGGGCAGCAACGTTCTGTGGCGCAGGCTTTGTGACAGCGTTGCGCTTTGTCGAGCCGTAGGAAAACAGCACGTTGTCCGCCGTCTGCGGAGCCTTTGCGCCGCTTGCACGGCTGTATTCGGCCTTGCCGTCAGGCTTTACGGAGATGCCTGTCTGCGGCTGTGGCTTGTCCTCTTCTGCGTTCTTCACAAGGGGAGTTACCTCGGGGAGAGGGCGGCTGTCTGCGTAGCTCCTTATAAAGGAGAAGATGATGAGCGCAGCACAGGGGAGCACTGCCATCACGCAGATGCCCCACGGCGACAGCGAGAAGCTGATGAAGATGCCGAGAAAGTCGCTTGACCAGCCTGCCCTGCCGACGAAAGCGCTCTCGCTGATGACAGCGGTATTTCCGTCAGGGTCGGACACGCCGATGGAGTAAACTCCGTCCGACATGGTTATCGACTCGGTGTAGCCGAGCCTCGGCACAGGCTCCTCGTCCACGTTGCCCTCGGTGTAGAGGATGAGGTTGCCCTCGGTGATATCGTAAGGCTCGCATTGCTCCACGATGACAGCGGCGCCGCTGTTAAGCCCCTCGAAGCCCGATTCCTCGCAGAGGTAGAGGTTCCACCCGAAAAAGCCGACCAGACCCTCCGACCCGAACACGGCGGATATTATTATCATGAAGATGCACAGTGCGAAAAGGATTATGCAGACTCCGTAACCGAAGCCACGCAGGATTTTTCTGACCATTTTTATAAAAACTCCTCTTTTGATACTTGACAAAACTTAAAAAAAAGATTATAATAGATATGCTGTTATCGCAACAGCAGTGCTCATACATATTCAGTATAGCACATCACGCACCATTTTGCAAGAGCTTTTTGAAGCTCCCCGTACATATTATCCGCTGGTATAGCTCAGTTGGTAGAGCAACGCATTCGTAATGCGTAGGTCGTGGAATGTCAATAAAGCGACACAGCAGCGAATTGCAGAGTTTGCACATAATCAACACAAAACTAAATATGCTAGTGTGGCGCAGCGGTAGCGCAATTGATTCGTAATCAATAGGCCGTCGGTTCAAATCCGATCACTAGCTCCATCGGTTTTCCGATAGGATATAAAGCTCGGCTTTAAAGTCGAGCTTTTATTTTTGCTCGGGTACCGTTTCGGTAGCCGAGATTGAAAACAAAAATTATTCTGATTATGCTATAACGACGAACAAATCGTTCACCGTATAATTTTTGGTGGTTAAGTACAGATAATCTGAAATAATACAATGTCAGTAAAATGAGGCATCAGATATCCCTTTTTAATAATGTATTCCACAGTTGTACATTTGGCTTACGGATATGTTTATCTATAACACCTAAAGCATTAAAGCTTTTCGCTAAATACAGAATTTTTTTACTGTGATATTTGTTGCATTTCCACGAAATATGCATACAATATGTAAAAATGTTTGCAGATTATGCATCAGCAAGCTTCAAGCGGTGAATTTCCTCTTGGAGCAAGCATCGGGCGATATGGATATTAAATAACGGATAATTGCGATGGCAGTATTTTGAACGCTGTGGTGTGGTATTTGAACCGTTATAGTAGCTATGACGAGTATCTTATGGATGCTCTTTCAAGTACCGATGATGGTATTTCAAGCGAAATTCAGAGTGCGTTACAACAGCTTGTGCTTAATCAGGCGGTGGCGGCTTTGAAAAATGGCGTTCGGGGAATGGTTGATTATTACTATGGGGATACGCAGGAGGAATAAAAAGCGTGAAGCAAAACCGGAAAGAAAAAAGACGGTAGAGTGCACGGCTCACCATCTTGCTTTTTTTATATTTCAGTGTTATACTGATAGCAATGATATGTAAGAAACGAGGAAAAGGTATGATTTCCGTAGCATTGGCTGTTCTTAAAACCGAGGGCGAACAAATAGAACTGAGCAATTTTTATTCGCTTTATTCAAAACGATTATACGCTATTGCTTATTCTAAACTGCATGACAGGCAGGATGCAGAGGATGCTGTTCAAGAATTGTTCCTGCGACTTGCCGATAAACCCGAAAAATTTTTCTCGTTAGTGGATAACAAAAGGGTGGCTTATGCAGATGTAATAATTAGAAATATTTCTATTGATGCTTTTAACGCAAGAAATAAGGTAACGGTTACAGAACTTTCGGAAGAAATATCTGCTGACGAGTTCGGTGTATCCCTTGAGGATAATGTGCTTGGCGAAATATCAAAATCTGAGCTACTGAATTTTATCGAAACACTTCCACAGCTTCAACAGGATGTGCTTACTCTGCACAGCATGCTTGAACTATCTAATGCAGAAATAGCCAATAGTCTGCACATCTCAGAAATTGCTGTCAGACAAAGGTTGTTTTTTGCCCGTGAATCCATACTCGACTACATCAAGAATAGGAAGTAGATACTATGAGCGAAAACATTATAAAATCAGTTTTAGAGGAGAAGTATTTTAAAGAGTTTGATGTATATTCTAATGTTCCCAACCATTTTTTCTCTTTCAGACATAAGCGGAATATGAAAGCAATATTTGCAAACACCTCGGCAGCTAATGGCACAATAACCAGAGTTAGATTTAATAAACAATTTGTAACAATTATGGTTGCAATAATATTTCTTGCGGTATTATCAATAACCGCTGTTGCGATGGCTATTGCAGGCTTTTTTACAAAGGAGCATTCCGATAATACAGAGCTGTTTGCAATCAATTATGAAAATGCTCCGATGGAAATTGAGGATATATACTATATATCAGCGCTGCCCATCGGGTTTGAAGTGTATTCAAAATCCGAAACCAAGATAAGCATTACCACTACATATTACAACCAGTCTGATGATAAATACATAGTATTCAGCCAGCACACAAAAGAAAGCTTTAATGCTCACATTGATAATGAGCATGGCGAAATGACCGAAACCACTGTCAACGGATATACTGGCTTGTACTATGCAGATAATGCAGGGTTAAACATTCTGGTGTGGGACGATAAGGACTATATTTTCAAACTATCAAGCGAATTAGCCAAAACAGAAACAGAGAATTTGGCAAAAAGCACAAAACTGCTAAAATAATTTAAATTTGCATAACAAAACCTCCTTTTTTCGTGATGTAATAAGTAGAGAACCAAAATCTTGAGGAAAGGAGGTGTTTTTATGAAGCTAAATAAAATACTTGTGATGGTACTGACCATTATCATTGCTTGCACAACTCTCTCTTGTATTGTTTCAGCTAGTTATGAAGTTAGCCCAGCGTACAGCATTGCAGGTGATATCACTTCGGAACTTTCAATTAGCGGAACCACAGCAACCTGCAGGAGCTATGCATTTGCAAGCACCGCTGTTAAAATCGAAGTTGAACAGACATTGCAAAAGAAATCACTTTGGTTTTGGAACGATATAAGTGGCGCATCTTGGTCGAAAACTGTCAACACAAGAACAATTGATTTTACAAATAGCAAGTCAAACCTGAATAGCGGTACATACCGTGTGAAATCCGTTTTTATACTGACAAACTCAAGCGGTGAGAAAGAAAATGTCACGGTTTACAGCACAGAAAAGACACTTTGAAAAAAACGTTAACTTCACCGTTTTCAGCAACATTATAGGAGGAACAATATGAATAAAATAAAGTGTAGTCTTACAATGCTGTTTATAGCTTTTTCGTTATCTTTGTGTGCTTGCCAAGCTGACGACAGCGAGTCAGTAAGTTCGACACATAACAATTCATCCAGTGCCGATATTGAAGCAATAGTCAACAAAACAGAAATTACTGCAAAATCCACTGCTGGCACAACGACAGCTACTGTAAAAGACTCTGAAAGTAATGTTATAAAGCCGAATAATGCTGCGTCTGATGAAGAAGTAGATTTTCTGGAAAACGCTGAGCAGTTGGTTAATTCTGTTGAGCAA
>JAGAKC010000450.1 GCA_017848155.1 Oscillospiraceae bacterium
CACTGATACCTGATGTTATCGCACATAGCATCGACTCGCTGACAGAGCTTGCCCCTGAACAGCTTACACGTCGGGACGACGGCACGATAACTCTTAATACTGATGTCAACGGAAAAAAGGTGGTGCTGACCTCGACTGACAGCGGCGAGCTTATGTCCCTTAAAAGCCCCTTTTACAAGATCTCCATTGATTTCAGCGAGCACTCGCCAATTGATAAGCTTGAAACGATCGAAACCTATGACGGCGGAAGTATAGAGATAATATAAAACGAAAGACCTCTTTTCAGAGATCTGAGACCGTCGAAAAAGTCCCTTTGGGACAAGTTCTCCTCGTCGAAGCTATGTTGGCGGCGTCCATGCCGCCTTTTGGCTTCGACTTTGCGACATCCATGTCGCAGCCGAAGCATCCGCCCTGCATGCGTAAGGAATAAGGCTGTAGCCGTTTCTGGTACACTGGTGCGGATAGAAGTTATTTTTCCGACGCACATGTCGTCGGAAAAATTTATTAAAAATGCCCACTTCGTGGGCAAAAAATACAGTTTTTCGACAAGCTGAGACCTCTTTTCAGAGGTCTTTTTTGCTTATAGTCCGTTCCAGAGGTATTTTTCCAAATCTACAGTGTTATCAGAGCGAACCTCAACTCCGTCAGCTTCAAGAAGCTCTGCCTGTCGGTTTATTCCCCCGAATACAAACGCAGGTGACAGTGCACCGTATCTGTTCACTACACGGTAGCAGGGTATCGTGTCAGGGTCAGGATTTGCATGCAGCGCATATCCTACTGCCCTTGCCCAGCGTGGATTTCCTGCAAGCATTGCTATCTGCCCGTAGGTCGCTACCCTGCCGCATGGTATCTTTTTTACCTGCTCATAAATAAGCTCGAAAACAGTCATTATAACCCCTATCAATATAAAAAGGGCGGATCACCGCCCCTTTTGTCATGCCTTTGCTTTCCTGCCCTTGTCAGCTTTTGCCTTTGGCTTGTTGTTTCTTTCAACAACAGGCTCGCCCTTTCCATCGACACAATCAGCTGTGATAGTGATCTTGCTGATGGTGGGATCGCTGGGCGCTGTGAACATGATGTCACGCAGAGTATGCTCGACGATAGAACGCAGACCTCTCGCACCTGTCTTTCTTTCGATAGACTTCTTTGCGATAGCACGCATTGCGTCAGGCTCAAATTCAAGCTCGATATCATCAGCCTTGAACAGGTACTTGTACTGCTTGATAAGAGCGTTTTTCGGCTCGTCGAGAATACGCATCAGCGCATCCTCATCAAGGTCGTCCAGAACTGTCACAACAGGCAGACGTCCGATAAGCTCGGGGATGATTCCGAACTTCACCAGATCCTCCTGACTTACCTTGTGCAGCATTGCGGAGCTTTCCTTGTCCTTTTTGGAGGACACCTCTGCCCCGAAGCCCATTGCAGACGACGCTACCCTTGAAGCTATCATCTTCTCAAGACCCTCAAACGCACCGCCGCAGATAAACAGTATATTCTTGGTGTCGATCTGTATAAAATCCTGATGAGGGTGCTTTCTGCCGCCCTGCGGAGGAACATTTGAAACTGTACCCTCAACTATCTTCAGCAGTGCCTGCTGTACGCCCTCACCGCTTACATCACGTGTAATTGATGTGTTCTCGCTGCGGCGTGATATCTTATCTATCTCATCAATGTAGATGATACCTCTCTCGGCAGCCTCCACATCAAAATCAGCAGCCTGTATAAGGCGCAGAAGCACGTTCTCCACGTCCTCGCCGACATAGCCTGCCTGTGTGAGCGTTGTAGCGTCAGCTATTGCAAAAGGTACATTCAGCAACTTTGCAAGCGTTGATGCAAGCATCGTCTTACCTACACCTGTAGGACCCAGAAGCAGTATATTACTCTTCTGAAGCTCCACTTCGTCATCTGTGCCGGCTTCGTTAAGGAAAGTACGCTTGTAATGATTGTACACCGAAACACTGAGTATCTTTTTAGCTTCATCCTGTCCGACAACATACTCGTCAAGATATGCCTTGATCTCCTCAGGCTTCATCAGCTCGTCAGAACTGTCAGAAAAAGACTTTTCTTCATTTTCATAATCGTCCACGACAGGCTTAGCATGCTTTCTGCCCTTCACATCTCCACTGTCGACCAGCATATTATAGGACGCAAGGATACACTCGTTACAGATAACTGCTTCCTCGGTGCCGCCGTAGAGTATACGTCTTACCTGATTCTCATTTTTTCCGCAAAAGGAGCAAACCATCGTAATTGCTGTTCCTCCGAAGATTACTTGATGTCATTCCTGCTGCTGTACACCTTATCAATAAGTCCGTACTCCAGCGCTTCCTGTGCCGTCATAAAGTTGTCACGCTCCGTATCACGGCAGATAGTTTCATAATCCTTGCCTGTGTTAGTGGCAAGGATTCTGTTGAGATTTTCCTTTGTCTTAAGCAGATTGTCTGCTCTGATCTGGATATCTGTTACCTGACCGGAGATTCCGCCGCCTGCGATAAGAGGCTGATGGATCATGATCTGGCTGTTGGGAAGAGCTATTCTCTTGCCCTTTGTTCCCGCAGAAAGGAGAAACGCTCCCATTGAAGCTGCCATGCCCATGCATATCGTGGATACATCGCACTTTATATACTGCATAGTATCGTAGATAGCCATACCATCATACACCGAGCCGCCCGGGCTGTTAATGTAAAGGAAGATGTCCTTGTCGGGATCCTGACCCTCAAGATAAAGGAGCTGTGCAACGACAACACTTGCCGTAGCGGAGTTGACCTCGTCATGCAGCAGGATTATCCTGTCATTCAGAAGTCTTGAAAAAATGTCATAGGAGCGCTCACCGTGGCTGCTCTGCTCTACAACGTAAGGGATATATGCCATATTGTGCCTTCCTTTCTCCGCCTTTGCGGAATATGTCGTAAAATCCCGATGCCTGCTAATTAAACCGAAAGCCGCGCACATGGTACGCGGACTTCGGTAATAAGCGAATATTATTACTCTGTAACTTCTTCGATCTTAGCGTTGTCGCGAACGAGGTCGAGAGCCTTTTCGATCTTGAGATCGCTCTTGATAGCATCAACAGGGATAGCAGACTTTACCTTGTCTACATCCATCTTGTACTGCTCTGCCATCTCAGCGTATTCCTTCTCAACATCCTCGTCTGTAACCTCAACATTCTCGATCTCAGAGATCTTCTCAAGGCAAAGACGCAGATCTACCTGCTTCTTAGCGATCTCCTTGAAGCTTGCAAGGAAGTTGTCCATAGTAAGACCTGTGTACTTCAGGTAGTCCTCGATCTTGATCCTGTTGCGCTGGCTCCACTCACGTGCGATGTCATTTACACGACGCTCGTACATTACCTCGGGAACCTCAGCCTCCATCTTTGCAACGATAGCATCTACGAGATCGTTGTCGACCTGCTGGGAAGCTGCTTCCTCTGCATTCTTAACGAGCTTCTCCTTGATGTCCTTCTTAAGATCGTCAACAGTATCGAACTCGCTGACATCCTTTACGAACTCGTCATCAAGCTCAGGAAGCTCCTTGGACTTGATCTCGTGCAGCTTGCACTTGAATACTACTGCCTTGCCCTTAAGGTTCTCAGCCTGGTAGTCCTCAGGGAATGTAACGTTTACGTCGAACTCCTCACCGAGGTTCTTGCCTACTACCTGCTCCTCAAAGCCGGGGATGAATGTGTTGCTGCCAAGCTCCAGAGGGAACTTCTCACCCTTACCTCCGTCAAAAGCAACGCCGTCAAGGTAGCCGTCGAAATCGATAACAGCTGTATCGCCCATCTGTGTAGCTCTGTCCTCAACAGTAATTATTCTGCCGTTTCTGCTTCTCATCTTGTCGATCTCTGCGTTTACAGCATCGTCATTTACAGTCTTGACAGTCTTCTTGATCTCTAATCCCTTATAGTCGGAGATCTTGATCTCAGGCTTTGTGATGATGTTAGCCTTGAAGCTTACACCCTCCTCCTTGCTAACGTCTACTACCTCTGTGTCAGCAACGTCAACTACCTCAAGACCTGTCTTGTCAACGATCTCAGCGATATTTGTGTTGTAGAGAGAGTTTACAGCATCCTCATAGAATACACCCTCACCGTAGTGAGCCTCGATCATCTTACGTGTAGCCTTACCCTTACGGAAACCGGGGATAGTGATGCTCTTCTTTCTTCTGTCGTAAGCCTTGTTTACAGCAGCCTCGAATTCCTCAGCGCTGAACTTGAACTCAATAGCATAAGTATTGGTAGCTGTGTTGTTCTGGGAAATGATCTCCATTGCAATTTTCCTTCCTGTCCTTTCGGACATGTTTTATTTTTTTTGCGACCGCATCAACGGTCCGCATCAATTTTTACCGGTGTGAAAACCACGCTGTCAGCGGACACAAGACGATATTCTATACCGCAGTGCACCCCGTTCAGCGCTCCCCTGATGCTGGGTCCGTGAAGATGAGCGTAATAGCATCGCTTCACGCCATACCTCTGGAGCACATCAGTGAGATAGACATTTTCTTCCGAAC
>JAGAKC010000451.1 GCA_017848155.1 Oscillospiraceae bacterium
TCAGCGCCGAAGCAAGGGGGGCGAAGAATACGTTAGCGAAAAGCGAACCGTAGAACGTTGTGATAAGAGCCGTCGCCATACCTGAAGCAAGTCCGTCAGGGTTGGAGTCCATCGTGGCAAGCATGTTTACAAGACCTACCAGCGTACCCAGCATACCGAAAGCGGGGAAGACACCTACGCCCTTTTCAAAGAACGCACGGCCGTTTTCGTGACGCTCTACCATAAAGCTGATGGCGTCGTCCAGCATTCCACGTACCTTGTCTGCATCGTTTGCGTCAACGATGAGCATAAGTGCGGACTTCATAAAGGGATCCTTACAGTTGTTTGCGCTTTCTTCCAGTGCCAGCAGACCACGTCCTCTTGCGATCTTTGCGTATTCAACGATCTCGTCGATATACTTGACGGGCTTGAACTTCTTGGGGAACAGCGCCATACCGAACTTCTTGGGTACTCCTGCAAGATAGGACAGGGGGAACGATGCGAACAGACAGCCTATGGTACCGCCCACTGTAATAGCAAGTGACGGAATATCGACAAAGTCGGCAATATCGCCGCCGTTAAAGATACCATAAAGCACCAGACCTATGGCAATGACCCAACCTACAATAAGTGAAATATTCAAAATATATCCCTCGCTTTTCTGTATGTCATATACGATAATGTTATATCAGGGAAAGCCTTGTGGCTTGTCCGTGTTTATGTCAAAGGCTCTGCGCTGTCAGCGGATGAATGCCGCCTTATCCTTCTGCGCTTGTTCCTGTTGTATTCGAGTATCTTTGTCTGAAGCTCTTTCATGCTCTCTCGGACAATGTAGCTGTGTCCGTTCGACAGTACTATGACTGTATCGGGAGTTTCTGTAACTGTTTCGATAAGCTGCTCATTGAGCAGGAACTCTTTACCGTCCAGCTTTGTTAAAAAAATCATACCATCTACCTCAAACAGCTTATGCTCCCCGCCCCGTAAGACGGGGAGCAGCCGTTATTGATCAGTTCATCGTGATCCAATGACCACCGTTATCATCTCTTGAGGTTAAGCAGCTCCTCAAGCATCGTATCGGAGGTGGTGATAACTCTGGAGTTAGCCTGGTAGCCTCTCTGAGTCGTGATCATGTCTGTAAATTCCTGTGCAAGGTCAACGTTGGACATTTCAAGTGCACCGGAAACTACCTCACCTGCGCCGTCCTGACCTGCGATAGCAAGCTTAGCCTCGCCGGAAGCAACTGTTTCCATGAACATCGTGCCGCCTACTGCGGAAAGACCGTTGGGGTTGTCGAATGTGGCGATGTCCACACGACCGAGAGTCATGTAACCGTGTACAGCGTGGTAGCCGATGATGGTACCGTCGTTCTGTACGGTGATGTTCTCAAGGTCCTTGTAGCTCTGGGGAGAACCTGTACGGCCATCGATAAGGCTGAATGTCGTAAGGGACTTTGCTACCTCTGTGAAGAAGCTGTCCTTACCGCCGCCGAGGGAGATGGCAGGGTTCGCACCGAAGAATGCCTCTCTGGATGCGGGACTGAGCACAGTATCTTTATCAACGACGATAGTGGGTGGAGTTGTAGAATCATCAGTTTTACCGAGCAGCGGCTCAAGACCTGTGATGGAGAGCTCTCTCTTCTTGTCGCCTGCGGCAGCGAGCCTTATAGCTTCCTCGATATCCTGCTGTGTGGTATCGTTGCAGACGGTGATGGTGAGATTGTTCTCATCCCATACTGCCTTTGTGTTGCCGTATGTTGCGGAATACGCGAATGTGATCTTATAGTCGTTTGCGTAAGCGCCCTCAACAGTAGCTGCGATATCCATGCTTACAGATACCTCGCCCGCAGAGAGCTGTATATCTTTGATCGCCGCCTGTGCAGCGTCTCTCTTTGTAGCATCCTCGGGCAGCAGGAGCTTTGTACAGGATATCCGCTCACAATCAGGGTTGTTTTCCATATATTCCTTGATCGCATCATTGATATCGGTTGCTGTAACATGTTCGTTTACAGCGATAGTCCATGTAGGCGAACCATCTGTGATAGTATAGCCTGTTACTTTTGCAACATCAGCGCCGCCTTTTGTATACGCAAGGCTTACATTAATGGGCTTATCGCCCTCTTCCTTTGCCTTTGTAGCCTTGAATCCCATGATACCGATAACTTCGTTTGTGGCAGGATCTCTGTATACGGTCTCACCGGCAGGCATTGTGGTCTCAGCCTTCCAGCCTGACATCTTGTTTTTTGCGATCTTTGCGTCGGGATCGTCAGGAACTACTGCGAACTCGAACTTAAGCTCAACGTCATCGGGGAGCGTTACACCGCCTGCTGCAATAGCTTTTGCGATCTCTGCCTCGAAGTCGTCATCGGATGTATACTGCTTCTCCATGTCGAAGAAGATGTTGAGGATGCCGTTTGCAAATGTAGCATAAGGATAATCGGAGTGTGTGAATGTCACAGACATATCTGTGTTGTTGGAAGGAGAGGATACCGAGATGGTAACATCCGTACCTGCGATCTTCTTTGTAGCGGAGGAGCACTTTGCCTCTGTATCGGGGAGAGTGATCCTGATTATCTCGGAGCCTGCGGGCTGACCGTCGGTCTTGCCTGTTGTACCGAGAACGTGGTAACCGTCAGCATTTACAA
>JAGAKC010000452.1 GCA_017848155.1 Oscillospiraceae bacterium
AGCTACATCAAAACGGGATTTATCCAGAAAAGCAGCGGAAAACCGCTGACCATGCGTGATATCAATGCGTTTGAGGACTATATCTACACCTGGGACCTGAAAAGCAGCGACCTTAAGCAGCCTTTCCCTGTTGAAAAGGGAAAGGCTCCCCATGCGGAGGAGATAAGAGCGGACATCGTCCCGCCGCTGCTGGAGCTGCGTGAGAAGCTGAAGGGCTGCACGGGTGCGGAGATAACAAAGGCAGTATGTGATTTCCTCTTTGATACTGTCGGAGTGCAGCGTGCTGTTGCGGCTCACTGCAAAAAAGCAGGAAGCGAGCTGCTGACGGACAGCGACAAGGAGATGATAAGCTCCTACCAGACATTATGGAATACGCTGCTCGAGATATTTGAGGGACTTTATCAGGGTCTTGACGGATTTATGATAAGCATTGCGGACTACTGCGGTCTTGTGCATGATATCTGTGCACAGACAACGCTTGCGCTCCCCCCACAGGTGCAGGATTCCGTGCTTTCGGGCGACATCAGCAGGACACGCATCGACGGCGCAAAAGCTGTGTTTATCTGCGGCGCCTGCTATGGTCTGTTTCCAAACGAGTCGGTCACGACAGGAATATTCTCGGAATACGAAACGGAGCTTCTCGGAGAGAGCATCGTAAAGCTCGGAATGAACAGACGTGAGCGTTACTGCTATGAGCGTTATCTCGCATATGCGGCTATGTCCGTGCCCAGCGACAGGCTGTATCTCACCTACCCGATGCTCAACATATCCTGTGCAAAAATGTCCCCGTCCGATGTAATGACCGAGCTTAAGGAGCTTTTCGGCATCACTGAGGAGGACGCTTCATCATTCGGCGCGGAGTTCTATTGTCGCAGCCTGCGTGCCGCACAGCAGAGATTCGCAGCATGCCTTAACGATGATTCAACTGAACATGCGACACTGAAAAAAGCGCTGGAGCTTTCGGGAAACAGCGCCTTTACAGAAAAGCTTGAAGCGCTTTCAAGGAACAGGGCTACTGCCTATCGCCACAGTCTTGACCCCGAAACCGCAGGTGCACTTTTCAGGAGCAGGACTTTTTCCGCAACAAAGCTTGAGAGCCTTAACCAGTGCAGATTCCGCTACTTCTGCTCAAACGGTCTGAGGGTACGTGAAAAGACACGCAAGGACTTAAGCAGTATGGAGATAGGAAACGCTGTGCACTACGTGCTTCAGAGGATGCTGGAGGAATACTGCAACAGCATGGACGTATTCATAACGCTCACAAGGCCTCAGCTTGCTGAAAAGACACGCTTTTATCTGAACCAATACAAGGCGGAAGCGCTGGGCGGTGATTTCGCAAAGAGCCTGCGCTTTGACTACCTTTTCAGAAACCTTACAACAGGCGCAGTGGATATCCTTATACTGCTGCAGGCGGAATTTGCGGCACGTGACTACCGTCCGAAGTTCTTTGAACTGAGGATAGGCGGAAGGGAGCAAAGCTCCATCTCCCCTGCAAGCGACAAAGCAAAGGCGCTTGATATAGACAGCATCCTGAAAACTGTTCTGAACGACGACGCTGATAACAGCGGAACGCTTGCTGTCACAAGAGAAGCTGCGGATATATCTGACAGCGATGGACAGGCGGACGAGCCTGACCAGCCTTCCGCTTCTCCCGGCAGCGACCGCAGAGAGATAAGCACTGTTCCGCTTTCTATAAAGCTGAGGGACGACCTTGAAATAAACATAACGGGAATAATCGACCGTGCCGATACCTTTACCGACAACAACGGAAATGAATATATCCGTGTCGTGGACTACAAGACAGGCAGCCGTGAATTCAGCATGGTGAACCTGTATTACGGCATCAACACACAGATGCTGCTGTACCTTATCGCTGTCTGCGACGCAAACAAGGAGCTAAGACCCGGTGGTGTGAGCTATCTCCCCGCACGTGTCACAGAGCCTGTTTCAAAGCGCACTGCGGCATTTGCGCTCCTTGCACAGGACCATATCCAGAACGGCATGTATGTACGAAACAAGGTGACAGACACCGAAATGATGAAATATGCCGACAATATGTCCGCACTGTCAGGCGCAAAGCCCGAGAAATTCATCCCCAAGGATGAAAACAACCTGTCCGAGGAGGAGTTTCAGCGCCTGAGAACCAGCTGCCTTTCCCAGACGGAAGATGTGCTTTCAAAGCTGTATGACGGCGATATTGCCGCTGTGCCGACAGTCTACAAGGAAAAGAGCCTTGAAAAGAAGGCATGTAATTTCTGTAGATTTGAAATGATCTGCGGTCACAACAAAAATGCGGAGGTATATGCCCTGCCGCAGGAAAAAGACGAAAAAGCCGAAACGGAGGTGAAGCCTGATGAACTGGACGGATGAGCAGCTTGCCGCTATAAGCTTTCCGACAAAGGACGGTAAAAAGCTGCCGCCCTATAAGCGCTCTGCGACCGTTACCGCTGCCGCAGGAAGCGGAAAGACAGCACTGCTGGTTGAAAGGGTCATAAGGATACTGTGCGATACGGAAAACCCCGTTGAAGCTGACAAGATAGCGATAATGACCTTTACCAGAAATGCCGCAGAGGAATTCAGGCGCCGTATGACCGACGCTGTTTCTGCCGCAGCAAGAAAAGACCCGAATAACGGCTATCTCGCCGAGCAGCTGATACGCTTCAGGAGCGCTCCCATCTCAACAATAAGCTCATTCTGCCTTGGCATTATCCGTGAGCATACCGAGGCTTTCGGACTTCCCGTAGGCTTCTCCATAATCGACGAAGCAAAGGCAGCCGTGCTGAAGGCAAACGCTTCTGACGCTGCAATGGAGTACTTTTACTCCGACAGCTTCGACCCAAAAGCACGTGACCTGCTTTTCAAGACATTCTCTTTCCGTGACGATACAAAGCTCACGGAAACGGTAGGGTCACTGTACAACAGGATATC
>JAGAKC010000453.1 GCA_017848155.1 Oscillospiraceae bacterium
GGTAACGGCGTTGTCCTCGATGGCGTCTGCAGCCCTGAGTGCGTCTATCCACGCCTCCCAGTCCTCACCGCCCATGACCTTGACTGTGGCGTTTATCTCCTCCTCTGTGGCAGGCTCTATCGTCACCTGTGCAAGTGTGTTTGTCTTAAGGTCGATGCTCTTGTTGGTGTAGGCGCTGCCCGTGGTCTTCAACACGGAGCTGTAGGTAACATCGCCCACTGTCCTTCTGGGAGCTGCCAGGCTGTATATCACCATATCTACCTTGCCTAAGTCGGACTTTATGAGGTCGATGACCTCCTTTTTGCACTCGTCGCTGTTTGCGTCGCCGTTTACGGTCTTTGCGTACAGACCGTCAGCCGCTGCAAGCTTCTCGAAAGCCTTTGTGTTGTACCAGCCTGATGTGGCGGTCTTGCTGCCGCTTGCGGGACGGTCGAACATAACGCCGATGGTGGAAGCGCCGCTGCCGTAAGCCGCAGCTATCCTTGACGCAAGTCCGTAGCCCATGGAGCTGCCCACTACGAGCACCTTCTTCGGGCCGTTTACCTTGCCCTGTGCCTTAACATAGTCTATCTGCTTCTTTACAACAGCCTCGCAGCCCACGGGGTGAGCGGTGGTGCATATAAATCCTCTTACCTTAGGTTTAACTATCATAATTTTAATGAACTCCTTTCACATCAGCAGGAGTGACCCTGCGTTTTCCTGCGGCGCTGTCAGCGGTGCTTCCGATGACACGGCACGGTGCTCCGACTGCTGCGCCGATAGCTTACAAAAAACGGAAAACAGCCGCAGAAAGGCGGCTTCTTCCAAAAAAGCGTACTCTTTTATTTTAACATAGAATTTTCCTTTTATCAAGTGGATTTGCCCTGTTTTTTCAACTTTTTCTCCACAAAGACGAATTTATGACCGAAAAAACAGACCTGCGGCAGAAACCGCAGGTCTATGAGCTATTTTATCAACTTTTTTACCGAGCCTTTTTTCACAAGCTTTCCGTTAAGCACCTGTGTCCTTATGGGAAGCCTGCTGTTTCTTACACGCTCCAGTATCACCGACACCGCAAGCTCCGCCATCTCCTTTGAATCCACGTTGATGGTCGTGATGGGTGGGTCGGATATCTCGGAGATAAGGTAGTTGTCGTAACCCACCACCGAAATGTCATCGGGCACGGAAAAGCCCCTCGCCTTAAGGTCACGCACCACTTTGAACGCCGTTTCGTCACAGTTGCACACGAATGCCGTGGGCATGTCCTTCGGAAACGCAATGCCCTCAAACAGCTCGTTTGATACCGTCCTGTCCTCGATGAGCCTGTCATCACGCAAAGGAAGTCCGTGCTCCAGCATCGCCTTCACATATCCCATATAGCGGTCAAATATGCTGGAGGTCGCAAGCTTTGTGCCCACAAACCCGATGTCCGTGTGACCGTTTTCGATAAGGTAGGACGTAAGCCTGTAGCCGCCGAGGACGCCGTCCGACACGATGCTGTCAGCCTCCACTCCGTCTATGTAGTAGTCAAGCAGCAGCAGCGTGCGTGCCTTCTCACGCAGCTTTTTCGCATAGCTCCTGTCAAGCTGACCGAGCGAGATGACGCCGACGATATTCGGTCCGCCGAGAAACGCAGGCATCACCAGCTTTTTCTCCTCTTCCCAGGTTATGCTCTCCTGCACGCAGGAGAAATTCTCCTTTTTCAGCCGCTGTACAAGGCTGTTGTACAGCGCCCAATAAAAAGACCCGTTGGGATTCATGAACTTTTCGGGGATAAGCACGCCGATTATTCCGCCCGTGGGCGCACTTTTCTGCGATACATACCCCATCCTTTCGGCAGTGGCGATTATCTTGTTACGCAGCTCATCGCTCATTCCGCTCTTTCCAGACAGCGCCTTTGATGCCGTAACACTGCTGGTGCCGCATGCCTGTGCAATATCACTTAGGGTAATCTGCTTTCTGGCCATTATACTAGCCCTTTCTGAAAAAAATTTCATGCACTTTTTATATTATAATACCTAAAAGGGCTAATTGTCAACCGTATGAGCAAAGCGTTTTGAAAAAAACTCCGCAGTATCTCACTGCGGAGTTTATATCATTTCTTCCATGCGGACGGCTTGAACAGTATCAGCATCGGGAAAAGCTCCAGACGGCCTGCAAGCATGTCGAATATGAGCACAAGCTTTGACGGCACCGAGAAAAAGCCGAAGTTGCAGGTGGGACCCACCAGCTCAAGACCCGGACCGATATTGTTTATGGTCGCCGCAACAGCGGTGAAATTGGTGGTGAAGCTGTGGTCGTCAAAGCTCAGCACCAGCATCGACACCGCATACACCAGCACGAATGCCGCAACATAGACATTTACCGCACGCACCGTTTCATGCTCCACGATATGTCCGTCCATCTTTATCTTCTTGACCTCTCTCGGGTGCACAGCTGTTTCAAGCTCCTTTGCCATACCCTTGATAAGTATGACGATACGTGACACCTTGATACCGCCGCCCGTGCTTCCTGCACATGCGCCGATAAACATCAGCATCACAAGGATAGCCTTTGAAAGCTCCGGCCAGAGGTCGAAATCCGCTGTAGAAAAACCTGTTGTGGATATCACCGAGCCTACTGTAAAGGCAGAATGGCGCAACGCTTCGCCAACGCTTTCAAACATTGAGGTAATATTTGCTGTAATGATCGTAACAGAAACTACAACAACAAAAACAAATACCTTCACCTCAAGGCTAAAAGCCTCCTTCAGCTTTCCTACAAGAATAAAAAAATACGAATTGAAATTTATGGAAAACAGCAGCATGAACACAGTTACAACTATCTGTATATACGGCGAAAAGCTGCCCATACTGGTGTTATAAATACCGAATCCGCCTGTTCCTGCTGTGGCAAACGATGTGTTCATCGCTTCAAAAACAGTCATTCCTCCACATAACAGCAATATAAACTCAAGAAGAGTCAATACAAAATAAATTGAATATAACAGCAATGCCGTCGTGCGCACACGAGGCACCAGCTTGCTCACCGAAGGACCGGGGCTTTCCGCCCTCATAAGGTGCATGTTCTGACCGCCCGACAGCGGCAGGAATGCCATGATGAATACCAGCACTCCCATACCGCCGACCCAGTGCGTAAAGCTGCGCCACATCAGCACCGAGCGAGGAAGCGCCTCCACGTCCGAAAGTATGCTTGCACCCGTGGTGGTGAAGCCTGACACCGACTCAAACAGGGCGTCCACGAATGACGGTATCGCCCCCGACATCCACATGGGCAGCGCTCCGAAAAGCGACAGCACTATCCAGCTGAGCGCAACTATGGCAAGTCCGTCCCTTGCATAAAGGGTGGTCTTTTTCCGCTTTTTCATCGTCAGCAGGCCGCCGATGACAAGGCATATACCTGCCGTGATAAGGAAGCTCCACAGGGCGCTCTCGCCGTATATCACAGCCGTTATAGACGGCACTGCCATGAATATAGCCTCGAATATCATTATCCAGCCGAGGATATATGTTACCATTTTGTAGTTCATTTCATACCTCGATCGAATTTATTTCAGGATATCGGTTATGTCGTGCATCTCAAGATGATTTGACACGATGACCACCGAATCGTCAGGCTGTATGGTGTCGTAGCCACGTGGTATGACTACCTGCTTTCCACGCAGTATCGCAGCTATCAGCACGCTCGCATTGAACTGCAGCTGTGCAAGGGGAATACCTATGTCAGGCGAGCCTTCTTTTATATGGAACTCCGCCGCTTCTATCTTGCCCTTTACGATGTTGTACAGAGTTTCCACGTTGCTGCCGATGGTATTCTTCATTGCACGGACGTATCTCACGATAGTTTCACAGGTGATGTTCTTCGGATAGATGATGGAATCAAGGTCGAGGGGTCTTATCACCTCGTCAAAGTCGATACGGTTTATCTTCGTGACCACCTTCGCATGGCTTACACGCTTCGCAAACAGCGACAGGAAGATATTCTCCTCGTCAAGATTCGTAAGCGCCACAAAGCCGCCCGTGCTTTCAAGACCCTCCTCCAGCAGCACCGCCTTTTCAGACGCATTTCCGTTGATTATCGTCACGTCCTCCAGCGCCTCGCAAAGCTCGTCACAGCGCTTCGGATTCTTTTCTATCACCTTTACGGATATGCCGTTTCCGCTGCGGCGCAGTATCTCACAGAGATAGTGGGAGATGCCTCCGCCGCCCACTATCATAACGTCCTTTACGGAATTCATCTTGTACTTTATCTTGCGGAAAAAGTCGTTTGCATTCTTCGGGGTGGCTATCAGCGAGATGACATCACGCTCCTCAAAAACAAGGTCGCCGTTTGCGATGTATGCCTCGTCATCACGCTCCACAGTGCAGATAAGCACGTCGCAGCCGAATCTGCCTGCGATATCCTTTACGGCGCAGCCTGCCAGCGGACAGCCCTCGGGCAGCCTGAATTTCATCATCTCCACCCTGCCCTTTGCAAAGGTGTCTATCTTCATCGCCGACGGGAAACGCAGCACTCTGGCTATCTCGGCAGCCGCAGCAAACTCGGGGTTTATGACCATCGCAAGCCCCAGCTCCTTTTTCAGATACGCTGCGTCACGGCTGTACTGCGGGTCACGCACTCTGGCTATCGTCTGGCAGTTACCAGCCTTTCTGGCGATTATGCAGCACAGCAGATTCAGCTCGTCCGAGCCTGTCACCGCAATAAGCAGATGCGCACGGGATATCCCTGCCTCCTGTAAGGTCAGGTGAGTCGCACCGTTGCCCACGACTCCCATGACGTCGCTTTTTGCCGCCGCATCATTCAGCTTATCTGCGTCCACATCCACGACAGTTATATTGTTACCCTCTTCGTTAAGCTCGGCGGCAAGCGCACTGCCCACCTTACCGCAGCCAACAATGATTATGTTCATGATGATTTCCTCCGTGACCATTCCCCATGGAATTACAAGGGTATGATACACCTTTTTCCCGTATTTGTCAATAGCACATATTTATATATAATTCCGTGAAAACAGCAAGTGGGGGCGACCTGAGGTCGCCCGTATTGTCTGTTGATATCTTTTTCCTCCGACATCAGGCTTTACCGATGCCCATTCTCCGCAGATACTCGCCCGTGTAGGATATATCCGACGCTGCGACCTCCTCGGGGGTGCCCCTTGCTATGACAGTGCCGCCCTTGTCGCCGCCCTCGGGACCCATGTCGATGATGTAGTCTGCTGTCTTTATCACATCAAGATTGTGCTCTATAACAAGCACCG
The DNA here is from genome assembly GCA_017848155.1 of Oscillospiraceae bacterium. Taxonomy (GTDB): domain Bacteria; phylum Bacillota; class Clostridia; order Oscillospirales; family Ruminococcaceae; genus CAG-115. Next base: position 5,237 of record JAGAKC010000453.1, read on the forward strand.
TGTTGCCGCCGTCCGTAAGGCGCTGCAGGATATCTGTGAGCTTTCTCACGTCCGCCGTGTGAAGTCCCGTCGTCGGCTCGTCAAGGATATAGATGGTCTTTCCCGTGGAGCGCTTTGCAAGCTCCGTTGCAAGCTTTATACGCTGCGCCTCGCCGCCCGAAAGCGTGGTGGAGCTCTGACCGATCTTAATGTAGCCGAGTCCGACCTCCTCCATCGTGCGCATCTTGTTTGCTATCTTCGGGATATTTGCGAAAAACTCCGCACCCTCCGAAACGGTCATCTCAAGCACGTCGTATATACTCTTGCCCTTGTACTTCACCTCAAGCGTTTCACGGTTGTAGCGGTGACCCTTGCACACCTCGCAGGGGACATAAACATCAGGCAGGAAGTGCATCTCTATCTTTATGATACCGTCACCCTCGCAGGCTTCGCACCTGCCGCCCTTGATATTGAACGAAAAACGTCCTGCGCTGTAGCCTCGTGTCTTTGCGTCGGCGGTCTGTGCGAAAAGCTCACGGATATCATTGAATACCCCCGTGTAGGTGGCAGGATTCGAGCGTGGCGTCCTGCCTATCGGGGACTGGTCTATCATGATGACCTTGTCAAGGTGCTCGATCCCCTGCATGTCACGGAATTTTCCGGGACGTGTCCTTGCACGGTTGAGCTTTGCCACAAGGTGCTTGTACACTATCTCGTTGACAAGGGAGCTTTTGCCGCTGCCCGAAACGCCTGTGACGCAGGTAAACACTCCCACAGGGATATCAACGTCGATGTCCTTAAGGTTGTTTTCAGCTGCGCCGATGACCCTCAGCCATCTGTCAGACGGCTTTCTGCGGCTCTCGGGCACAGGTATCTTAAGCGCACCGCTGAGGTACTGTCCCGTTATGGAATTTTTACATTTCAGCAGACCCTTCACATCGCCGCTGTACAGCACCTCGCCGCCGTTTACTCCTGCGGCAGGTCCGATGTCCACGATATAGTCTGCGGCACGCATGGTGTCCTCGTCGTGCTCCACCACTATCAGCGTATTTCCGAGGTCACGAAGCCTTTTCAGCGTCGCTATAAGCTTGTCATTATCACGCTGGTGCAGACCGATGCTTGGCTCGTCAAGGATGTACAGCACGCCCATGAGGGAGCTTCCTATCTGCGTTGCAAGGCGGATACGCTGGCTCTCGCCGCCCGAAAGCGTGCCTGCGGAGCGGGTAAGGCTAAGGTATTCAAGTCCCACGCTGCGCAGGAAGCCAAGCCTCTCCTTTATCTCCTTAAGCAGCTGGTGAGCTATCATCTTCTCACGCTCGGACAGGGTCAGACCCTCCACGAATTCCAGTGCGTCCACGATGGACATACAGCAGAATTCATGTATATTCTTTCCGCCCACAGTAACGGACAGCGCCGCCTGATTAAGGCGCATTCCACGGCATTCGGGACACTCCACCTCGCTCATGAGCTCCTCTAAGGAGTCACGGGAATACTGGCTGGAAGTGTCCTTGTAGCGGCGCTCAAGGTTGTTCACAACGCCCTCGAAATCGGTGTAGAACTGACCTCCGCCCTGAGTTTTCGGGCGCTTTATCAGTATCTTCTCACCCTTTGTGCCGTACAGTATCTCGTCAAGCGCTGCGTCGGAAAGCTCACCTATAGGCTTCGTTACATCAAAGCCGTGCTTCTCGGCAAGTGCGTCGAAATACATTGCCGCGATGCTGCCCTCGGTGTAATTCCAGCCGAAAGCCTTTATAGCTCCGTCCTTTATGGACAGGTTCATATTCGGCATGACAAGTGCAGGGTCGATGCGCAGCGAGCTTCCGAGACCCGTGCATTTCGGGCATGCACCGTAGGGATTGTTGAACGAGAACATGCGTGGTACAAGCTCCTCGATGCTGACGCCGTGCTCGGGGCAGGCGTAGCTCTGGGAAAAGTGCAGCTCACGCTCTGTGCCGTCAGCTTCAAAGATTCCGATGTAGACAAGTCCGCCCGTAAGGGAGCCTGCCTGCTCCACGCTGTCGGTAAGACGTGATCTTATCCCGTCCTTCATAACAAGTCGGTCAACGACTATCTCGATGCTGTGCTTCCTGTTCTTTTCAAGCGATATATTCTCGGACAGGTCGTACATGATGCCGTCGGCACGCACCCTCGCAAAGCCCGATCTTCTCGCCTGCTCGAACTCCTTTTTGTGCTCGCCCTTGCGCTGTCTTACGATGGGCGCAAGCACCTGGAACTTTGTGCGCTCGGGCAGCTCCATCACCCTGTCAACGATCTCGTCCACCGTCTGCTGACGTATCTCCCTGCCGCATTCGGGGCAGTGCGGAACGCCTATCCTCGCATACATAAGACGAAGGTAGTCGTATATCTCCGTGACCGTGCCCACAGTGGAGCGTGGATTCTTGCTGGTAGTCTTCTGGTCGATGGATATCGCAGGTGAAAGTCCCTCGATGCTGTCAACATCAGGCTTCTCCATCTGTCCGAGGAACATCCTCGCATAGGAGGAAAGGCTCTCCATGTATCTGCGCTGACCGTCTGCGAATATCGTATCGAACGCAAGGCTGGACTTTCCCGAGCCTGAAAGACCCGTCATGACTATCAGCTTATCCCTCGGCAGCGTGAGGTCTATATTTTTCAGATTATGCTCACGTGCGCCTTTTATTACGATCTTATCGTTTGCCACTTTCTTTTGTCCTTTCAGTTTATCTTTCTAAAACGTAATAATCGCCGTATTCCGTACCGTCGTGACCGATTATCTTTTCGGAGTATGGCTTGAAACCGAACTCCTCCAGTGCGGCTATCCTCTCAGCAGCCTGCGGTACTGCCTTTGTTACTACTATATCAAAATAGTCGAACAGCACATCACAAAGCCATAACAGGTCAAGTATCACTGCTTTTTTCTCGTAGTCGCTTCTGAGGTCAAGGCGTAGTATTCCGCGCTGCTTTTCGCCGCAAAGCTCCACAGTGCCTATTGCCTCACCGATGTTCTTGTCCACTATCGTCCAGCGCACGAAATACCTGTTCTCATACGAAAACTGCCAGAAATCCAGTGCCTGCTTCATGCGCTCCATGGTGGTGTAGTGGAAATCGTCGCCGTTGCAGTTATCGCTGTTGAACAGCGGCACCGCCTTTTTGTCGGAGTAGATCTTCAGCAGGTCGGCGCAGTCATCCTCACAAGTATAGCGCAGAGTGTAATGCAGACCGTCTACGCGCGGAAAGTCTTTGTATAATATTTCAGTCATAAACGCTCCTTTACGAAATGCGACAGCGCATCCCTGAAAAACC